>JASHRH010000310.1 GCA_030037475.1 Acidobacteriaceae bacterium | reverse complement strand
TCCGCCGTCTCCATCCACTCGTTCACCTGGATAAACCCACGCTCCGGCTTGATCTTCGTCGTCTCCAAGCCGATGCCCTCGGTCCGCGGCGCGCGCCCCACGGCTACCAGCACCTTCTCGGCTTCTTTCACCACCGTCTTGCCGTCCGACGCGGTAAAGGTCACCTTCGCGCCGGTCTTCGTCTTCTCGACCTTCTCGACCTTGGCGCCCACGTTGATATCGATGCCGCGCTTTTTGAACGCGCGCGTCAGCTCCCTGCTTACGTCCTCGTCTTCGTTCGGCACCACGCGCGGCAGGAACTCGATGATGCTCACCTCCGAGCCAAACGTGCGATAGATCGACCCGAACTCCACGCCGACTGCGCCCGCTCCGATAATCGCCAGCGACTTCGGAATTTCCTGCAGCGACAGAATCTCCACATTGGTCAGGATCGTCTCATCGGCCTTCAGCCCGGGGAGCATCTTCGCGTCCGAGCCGGTCGCCAGCATCACGCTCTTCGCCTGCACGCTGTCTTTGCCGTCCACGGCAATCGTGAAGACGCCGTTCTTCGCCGGGCCCGTCAGCTTGCCCCAGCCCGCGATCACGGTCACCTTGTTCTTTCGCATCAGGAAGTCCAGGCCTTTCACGTGCTTTGCGATGATGCCGTTCTTGCGCTCCAGCACCGCCTGCCAGTTGACCTTGCCCTCGCCCAGCCCCTCGATGCCGTACTCCTTCGCCGCCTTCAGGTAGTCGTAGATCTCGGCGTTGAACAGCAGCGATTTGGTGGGGATGCAGCCCACGTGCAGGCACGTTCCGCCCAGCTTCGGCTCTTTCTCAATCAGCGCGACCTTCAGGCCGTATTGCCCGGCGCGGATCGCCGCCGTATACCCGGCGGGACCGCCGCCGATGATCGCAACGTCGTACATCGTGTCTGCCAAGGAATGCTCCGTTCAGGGAAAGATGTGCGGGAAACGGGGCAGTGCGCTCGCCCCAAACTCTTTATTGTACGCAGTGCCTTCCCACTGGAAGATGCGGCACACCCGGCCCGGGATTCGGATGAGCCCGCCAACGCCGTCGATCTGAGCGAGATCGATCAAAACGAAGGTCCAGAATCAATCCTGTAGTAACAAAATAACGCCAGATTCCCGCGCCGCCCCGTCCCGTCTGCGCGATACTACCTGCATGAGCGCCGCGCCTCAGCCCGTGCGAATTCCCGAAGAGGAATACCTGAGCACCGTCTATCGCCCCGATTGCGATTACGTCGACGGCGAGGTTCTGGAGAGAAACTTGGGCACATTCGATCATGCATTTCTGCAGGGCCTGCTGGTCAGGCTTTTTCTGAATCATGCTGCTGACTGGAACTGCCTCGCTGTCCCCGAACAGCGCGTTCGCATCCTCACCGGCCAATACCGAATCCCGGACGTCTGCGTGCTGAGAAAATCAATGCCGAGAGAGCAGATCGTGGCGCAGCCTCCGCTCCTCTGTATCGAAATCCTCTCCCCGGAAGACCGCATGAGCCGCATCCGTGAGCGCGTCGACGATTACTTCACCCTCGGCACCGAGCACGTCTGGATCGTGGACCCCGAGTTGCGGAAGGCCTACGTCTGCTCCCGCACCGGCTTCCAGGAACCCGAATCCGGCATCCTCACCATTCCCGGCACGCCCATCCGCGTCGTCCTCAGCGATTTATTCGCCGAACTCGACCGCGCCTAGCTCACTACCTTCGCCGCTTCCTGCGCGAAGTAGGTCACGATGAATCCCGCGCCCGCCCGCCGGATCGCCACCAGCGACTCCAGCATCGCGCGCTGCGGCTCCAGCCATCCTCGCGCGAACGCCGCCTGCAGCATCGAATATTCCCCGCTCACCTGATACGCCCCAATCGGCACGTCGAGCCGCTCCCGCGCCGCTCGAATCACATCCAGATATGGCATCGCCGGCTTCATCAGGATCATATCCGCGCCCTCGGCCAAATCCAGATCGATCTCTCGCATCGCCTCGCGCACGTTCGCCCCATCCATCTGATAGCTGCGCCGGTCGCCAAACTGCGGAGCCGAATCGGCCGCCTCGCGAAATGGCCCATAGAACGCCGACGCAAACTTCGCCGCGTACGACAAAATCGGCGTCTGCTCCAGACCCCCCTCATCCAGCGCGTCGCGAATCGCTGCCACACGCCCGTCCATCATGTCGCTCGGCGCCACCACATCCGCCCCAGCTCGCGCCAGCGACACTGCCGTCTTCGCCAGCAACCGCAGCGACGAGTCGTTCTCCACCTCGTACTCCTCGCCCGCGGGATTTTGGGTCCGCTTCACGATCCCGCAATGCCCGTGCGACGTATATTCGCACAGGCACACATCCGCCATCACTACCAGCTTCTTCGCTGCGCCTGATTTCTTCAGCGCCCGCAATCCCCGCTGCACAATCCCATCGTCCGCCCACGCGCCTGTCGCCTGCTCGTCCTTCGTCTCCGGCAACCCGAACAGCAGCAGCCCGCCAATGCCCAGCGCCGCTGCGGCCTCGGCTTCCTTCACCGCCTGGTCGACGGACAAATTGAACACGCCCGGCATCGATGCGATCTCTTTGCGTACGCCCTCACCGGGGCACACAAACAGCGGCAGGATCAGCGCGCCCGGCTCCAGGCGTGTCTCGCGCACCAGCGCGCGCAGCGGCTCCGTCCGCCGCATCCGGCGCATTCGGGTGACTGGAAATTCCATGTCCCGATTGTAGAACCAGTGCGAAACCAGCCAGCTCGCCCGGTCAGCGAGGGAGGCAGCACGCAGACCGATCGTGAACCTGCCGAATGCACTGTTTGCGTGGGTGCGATGCTGTTGAGCAATGCCGGCCCGTGCTATGATCCCCGCAGAAGGAGGGGGCATCATGGCATTGACGCCAGAGCAAAGGCAGCGCGTCCTTGATCGATGGCAACGAATATCTCGCTTGGGACTTGTCCCTTTCACGCTCCTGACGGGCGGAGCGATTTTCCTGTTCCTGTCGCTGTTCGACTTTCTGTACACGTGGCTCGCGCTCCGGGCCCATCATCTCAGCTATCCTTGGCCTTCTGAGTTGAACCTGGAAAGCTTGACGCTGCGTGGTGTCCTCTTCTTCGGGGCATGTGCCATCCTTCTGTTCTTCGGGGCATGTGCCATCCCTCTGGCGTACTGGTTAGCGATAAAGCGAACCGCCATCCGCTGCCAATGAGCCTGCAGCACGTTCTTGGTGTCGATTTCTCACCGTGTGTTGCGAGGGGCGGGAAAATCGCCCCTTGATGGGCCGGGTATGCCGGGTGGGGTCCGGCGTCCCGCGGAGAGCCAGATCACCCAGCACCCCCGGCCAGCCGCCGTTCCGCTAGCCGACTTTTAGCTGGCCGGATTTTCGCTGACCGTCTCACCAGCTAACCGCTTTTTAGCTGACCGCGGTCAGCCGACCACCGCCATCTGGTCGTACTCCTGCCCTGACAATCCCGGCGCCAGCACCCACAGCGTGTAAATCCCCAGAGCCGTCCCCAGAATCGGATGAATCAGAGCCAGCACCGCCATCACGATCGCCATCACCCGTCCCCACGAGGCGCGCCGCAGCAGCGCAATGCCTGCCACTGCGCTCAGAATCGCGCGGATCGACAGCATCACCGTGATGAATGGCACGAACCACGGCAGGCGGCTAAACGGGAAGTTGAAGCCTTCGTGCATGTGACCCATGTCCCACGGCCCCATCCAGCCGTGGAACACCCCGGCCAGAAACGGCAGCGCCACCGCCCACGCCAGCAGGATGTACCCCGCGTACACCACCCACAGAATCCCGAGCGTATGCACATGCCGGTGCACGCGCGTCCATACCCACGGCGGCGGCGTGGCCGTGGCAATCGGAGTCACCTGGCGCCCGCACCGCGGGCAATAGGGTTGATACGCATCGATCGCCTGACCGCACGCGCTGCAATACATGGCTGCACCTCCCGCACAAATCCGGACAAGTCATGGTACGCACTCGCCCCGCGTCCGGTTCCGAAGCGGCAGCGTAGAACCGGGTAGCGGAAGTCCGGTTAGCTAAGGAGCGGATAGCGATGAAGCGGTCAGCGTTCTCCCGCTACCCGCTCCTCCGCTAACCGTTTCACCCGCTGGCCGTTTTTCAGCTACTCTTGGTCCATGTCCTGGTTCAGGCGGGAAGACAGCAACATCGAGTCCGGCGCCGGCCGTGTCCGCACCGAAGGCCTCTGGATCAAGTGCGACGGCTGCGGCCAGACCATCTGGAAGGCCGACCTCGACGCCAACCTCCAGGTCTGCCCCAAATGCTCCCGCCACAACCGCATCGGTGCCATGGCTCGCATCGAATCCCTGCTCGAGCCCGGCTTCGAGATCGTCGACGGCGACCTGCAGTCCACCGACCCACTCCAGTTCTCCGACCTCCGGCCCTACAAGGCGCGCCTCAAAAAGGCGCAGCAGGATACCGGCCTCAACGACGCCATCGTCAACGCCCAGGGACTCCTTGGCCCTCACCGCGTCGTCCTCTCCGTTATGGAGTACAGCTTCATCGGCGGCAGCATGGGCGCGGTGGTCGGCGAGTCCATCGCCCGCGCCATTGACCGCGCCCACGACCAGCGCCATCCACTCATCACGGTCGCGGCCTCCGGCGGAGCGCGCATGATGGAGGGCATCGTCAGCCTCATGCAGCTCGCCAAGGTCTCGACCGCGCTGGCCCGCCTGGACGAGGCGCGGATTCCGTTCATCTCCGTCCTCACCGACCCCACCACGGGAGGCGTCACCGCCAGCTTCGCCATGCTGGGCGACCTGAACGTGGCCGAGCCCGGCGCGCTGATCGGGTTCGCCGGCCCCCGCGTCATCGAGCAGACCATCCGGCAGAAGCTGCCCGAGGGATTCCAGCGGTCGGAGTTCCTGCTCCAGCACGGATTCCTTGATGCGGTCGTCTCCCGGAAGGAGATAAAGGCGTACCTCATCCGGGCTTTAGACTTCATGCAACTCCCCCAGGCAAGTTGACTGGCTCTTCACCCCATCCCCGGCTTTTTCGGCGATATCGTAACTGACTAGTACACTAGCTTGACTCTACGGGAGTTAGCTGGGCGGTTGATGGAGTGCCTTGGAAGGGATTCTCCCGTCACAATGGGTACTATTTAATACATATTCCATCACTAGATGGCGAGACGCTATTTTGGGGTCGCGCTTGGGCTAATCAGCGGGAATGGAATGTCGATAATAACGTGGGATGTACTTTGCTCGACCTGCCAGTCGCCAACTCGGTCTTTTCCCAGATTTCCACTTCTCGGGTTCTGGGGTGGGTGCTATAACCCAGATGCAGGTGGCCCAATCACAGTCGATTCTTAACCTGCCCTTTCCGAACTTCCGCCCCGAGACACAGGTTGACCTGCCGGTCTATGCGGACAGTGAAGATTTCCGCCTTTCACCCTCCGAGGTGTTTTCATCTCTTCAAAACCTAGACTGGTCGTTCCACGAGGAGGAAACGGGCTTTCTCGCACACGACATTCATCCCTATCCAGCAAAGTTCATCCCGCAGATTCCAGGGACTTTGATTTCTCGTCTGAGCGCAAGAGGTGAGTTGGTCCTCGATCCGTTCGGCGGCAGCGGAACAACAGCCTTGGAGGCGGTCCGCTTGGGCCGAAGGGCAATCAGCCTGGATGCAAATCCTTTATCGGCTCTCATTGGTCGCGCCAAGACAGCTTATGTCGACCGATCAGCCGCTTTGGAACTTCACGCAGTGCGTGCAGCGCTCGCAGCCGAATTGCAAGCGCTGCCAGCAGACCCTAACGAACTGATCGCTCGTTACGCGCAAAATGCGCCAGTGATCCCTAATCGCGGGAAATGGTTCGCGGATTCTGCGTTCGGAGAGCTGTGCCTTATCAAAGCACGCATAAAGAAATTGGAGACAGACGTCGCTCAGGTCATTGCCCGGGTCGCCCTATCACGCATGGTGATTCGTGCCTCATTTCAGGACTCCGAGACGCGGTATAAGAGCGTGCCACGGTTGGTGCCGGTGGGAGAGACACTTCGGAGGTACCTTAAGGAATTTCGCGCGGTTATGGAATCGGTTTGTGAAAACGAGGCGATCACGCGCTACGGTATCTGCGAGTTCCTGTGTGGTAACGTGCTTGACCTTTCACCTGGCAAGATCTCGGATGGCTCTGTTGACTTGATCGTTACATCCCCTCCATACGGAAACGCGACGGATTATCACCTCTATCACCGTTTCCGCCTGCTATGGTTGGGCTTTGATCCTGTCAAGCTTGGGCATATCGAGATTGGGTCCCATCTGAAACACCAACGTGAGGCCAGTGGTTTCAATAGCTACTTCGAGGATCTGTGCAACGCCGTCGAGGTGATGGCTAGAGCACTGCGGCCCGGTCGATATGCCGCTTTGGTATTGGGCGATTCCGTATATCAGGGCGAGACCTACGATCCCGCCGAGTCACTGGCGGCAATTGCGGATCGGCTTGGTTTTGATACATCGTGCATCATCGAGCGCCCGGTTCATGCCACCAAGCGGTCGTTTGTACAAGCTGCCCGGCGTGCCACATCCGAGCGAATCTTGGTGATGCGTAAGCAGATCCACGGGAATCGTATCGTGCTGTCTCCGCCGCCGTATAAGCTCTGGCTATACGAGTGCTCCCTCAGACTTCGCGAGATCGGATCTTCGCCTAGTGGAATAAGACCCGATCCAACAGGCCCACTCGTTGTCTCGTCAAATCCGGTCGGCATAGGCAGTTTTCGGAGGCTCGCATTCACGCACTCCATCAGCGGGCAAGGTCTGGCTAGTGAGCCGACTTGGCAGGCGGCACTCGAGAACGGGGGAGCTGCGAACGTATCGGCTCGAAAGGATCCGAAGTACGTCACGCACGGCCTGCACCCGTATAAAGGCAAGTTCTATCCGCAGCTAGCGAAGGCATTGTTGAATCTCGCTGGTGCGCAGGAGGGTGCGATTCTGTTAGATCCATTCTGCGGGAGCGGGACGACTATGTTGGAAGGGTATCTCAATGGATTCACATCCTTTGGGTGCGATATGCATCCATTGGCGGCTAAGATCGCCCGCGCAAAGACGGAAATATTGGAGGCAGAGCCCGACGTTCTATCCGCGGCCGTGGTAGGTCTACAAGAGGTTTTGGCTTCAGCCCCCCTCCGATTCCCGGAAGACTTCTCAGAGTTTTCGGCTAGCTGCATTGACGAGATGGAGCGTTGGTTCGCTGCGCCAGTCATCGCAAAAATGAACTGGCTCTTGAAACAAATCCGGAACATCAGCGCCGGAGCCATTCGCGACTTTTTGGAGGTAATCGTCAGCAGCCTGGTTCGCGACATTTCACAGCAGGAGCCTACCGACCTCCGGATACGATATCGCAAGGAGCAGTTGAGGGATGCCAAAGTCCTCGAGCTTTTTGGCGAGCAACTCGCGGTACAGTTCTCGCGAGTTGAGAAATTCTGGCGCGTTCGTGGGAGGGCCCCGGTGGCGTTCCGGCGTGGGCGCGTGGTCCAGGGCGACAACAGGATGTGGATCACATTCCAAGAGCTCGGGCTTTCTCCTGGCTCAGTGGATTTCGTCTTGACCAGTCCGCCTTATGCAACGGCGCTGCCATACATCGACACTGATCGGTTATCCCTGTTGACACTGTTTGGATTGTCAAGCGCCGAGCGCAGGCCACTCGAGGGCGGCCTCATCGGAAGCCGCGAAATCTCGTTGCGCGAACGACGGCGGGTGGAAAGTCTGCCTACCGGAAGCGCCGGGCTCCCCACCGGAAGCTGCAAATTCTTGGATCGGCTTCGTGGGCTCGTTAGCAAAGATCCAGACGCCGGCTTCAGAAAGCAGAACATGCCTGCCTTAGTCACGCGCTACTTGCTCGATATGGCGAAGGCACTCGAGAACGTCTACCGGGTATGCAAGGCGGGCGCCGAGTCGATGATCGTGATCGGAGACAACAGGACAACGCTTGGTGGCAAGAGCATTCGCATTCCCACTATAGATCTGGTTGAGGAGATCGCCGTTGGCGCCGGATTTTCCCCAGTCGAGAGAATCAACATCGCCGTCACGACTGAGAACCTAGTGCACCAGAAGAATGCGATAACGGAGAATGTGGTGCTCCGGCTTCGAAAATCAAACGAGAAAACGGAGCGGTTTAGAGCCAACCAAAGCGCCTAGGAACCTTGCCACCGCCCGGCATCAGCTGATCGCATAAGTCAAGCCAATTTTGATACTCGGGACTGTCCGGCCGGTGAATGACCAGCTCATAATCCCGACCCGGCAGATCGCTCGCCCGCATCACCATCACCATGAGGGCATTTCGCCCCATCACCTGTAGCAATGGGGAGACCGTGATTCTGATCTCCTTCTTGCTCTCGTAGTACACGGTATTCACGGCAAAACCGGTTCGCGTTAACACTGGGGCCGATTCTTCGCCGAACACGGTTAGGTCTACGATCGGATCGGGGACAAGCTGCGGATACGGCGGGTTCCCCTTCTTCTTGGGCACAGCTTTGCCCGCGAACGGCCATTTAAAGAATGTGGGATTCTGCAAAGCCGCCTTTTTGCTCAGTAGCAGCTCTCCGTTGTGGTGAAGTCTGAGCTGAATCACGAGAACGTCCGCATGGGACGTTTGGGACCGCGCTGGCGCAGTGGGCGTCGCGACCGACCTCTGTGCAGGTCTCGGAATTGGGGTGTTCGGATGCTTCGGAGCAGGAGGAACAGGCTCATAGCCGAACACTGGGGGCGAGGGGATTTTCGGAATCCCCTCGCCCCTCTTTCTGCGAGCCGTTGATTCAGATGGAATCTCCGGAAGGCTCAGAAGCACGGCCAAAAAGTCAGGGGTAAGAGCGTGAGCTACGGGCCCGGTCGGAGCCAAAAATCTTTGCAGTTGAGCGGAAGCGCCATTCCAAGCGGACTGGTCTGCCGGGAGATCGAAGGAAATCTGCGTAGCCGCCTCGTAATTCCTAAAGAGACCTCCCTCAGTGAGGTTATTTGATCCAACAATCAACCGTGCCCGATCAGCCCATCTCATCAGGTAGATCTTGGGGTGAAACGTCACACCGAACTTCCTGTTCTTGACGATGATGACCGGTACACCCCATGTCGCTACTTCCGAAAGAACCTCTCTACTCGTTCCGCCGAGGTCTACGCCTAAAACTAATCTCACTTCGCCGCCAACCGATTTCACGGCCTCGACACTCGGCTTAAACCGAAGGATCGTGGTTAGGGAAGCAAAGGCCGACACGATGATTAGCTCCCGCGGCACCCCATGCTTCTGGATGGCATCGGTGATCGTATCGCCGACGCGCCGGTCGGGTTGCGCGATGAACTCCAGGTTCATCTCTGCCGCACCATGCGTCGTTGGCTGCCCGCCGCAGAGCGGGAGGTAATTTTTCGATGATCTTCCATCACTTGAGAATGCGAAGGAAACGTGACCAATTATAGGCGATGGCGATTAAGAAGCTAGGCGCATCGGCGGCCGAGCCAGTCCCACGCATTCTACTTGTCAACCCCCCACCGCCCGGACCGGATCAGAGATCGGTGATCAGAACGACCAGTGACATGAAAGCTGTCATCTGCACCATACTCATGTCGTGGTGGTCCGCACCACCGTCGACATTCCCGAAACCCTCCACGATCTGCTGCGCCGCCGGGCTGAGAGTTCCGGCGCCTCCGTCCGCTCGCTGATCGTGCGAGCGATCACGGAAGCCTATGCCGAGGGCAAAGCCAGGGTAACTGTGCCCCCGGTAGACTTCCCAGCGTCGCCGCTCCCTGCTGCTCCGACCCCAGCAGGCCCACGGATGGCCTGCCGGGGACTCCGGGGTCGCGTCGACTCGAAATCCTCGCTTCGGGATACATCTGCCCTGGCTTTGCCGCAGCCCATCAAAAAGGAGCCGGTCACCGGCCCCCTCGTCCGGCTCGCGGGCAAGCCTGGGCCGCGCTTCCCGGTGGACGAGAATCCGCATGACTTGATTCTTCCCTGACGTCAACGTGTGGCTCCGGCAATTCCTGAGTTGCTTCGCCCTTGTGGCATTCGTGCAGGGCCGACGCTCCCTGCTGGTCGCGTCGACTTGAGCGCTGTGGCTTCGGGATCCGATGACTCAGGAATTGCGTTGGCGCTCTCCGTCGCCGACCACTCGCACAGCGACGATGCCTGGCGCTGGGTGAAGATCCTGCCCGCCGACGCGCGGCTGGTCTTTTCCCGGTTCACGCAGCTCGGCCTGCTGCGCCTGCTGACCAACTCCGCGGTGATGGGCAGCCGCCCGCTCACGCTCCGCCAGGCCTGGAAGATCTACGACCGCTGGCTCGAAGACCCGCGTATCGAGTTCTATCCTGAGCCGCGCAATCTGGACGCCGGCTTTCGCCAGGCGACCGAGCCCTTTGCCGCCAAAGCCACCTCAAAACGGGTGGGAGACTGCTGGCTGCTGGCTTTCTCTGCCGGAGCCTCGGCCACGCTGGCCACCTTCGATCAGGCCCTGTACGACTACGCTCGCAAGAGCGGCCACGCCTCGGTGATTCCCGGATAACTCAGGGCTCCCTGCGTCTTGGCCTTTCTTGTCAACCCTCTGCCGCCAGCGCCAAAGTAACGTCTAAACCTCTGCGCGGGAGATTTGCTCCGTGACGATCCGGAAATGGTATCCCATCACCGCCATCGTCATGGCAGCCCCGAAAGAGCGGCGGTAACGGGTGGCGGCGAGGAACAGGAATTTCCAGTAGCTGAGGCGCGCGCGGTCCAGCACGCCCAGGCGCAGGATGGAGAGTATCAGGGCACGAACATTGGCGAGATTGATGCGCGCCTGGTAATGCGGCCGGCATCGCTGAAGATAAGCGCGGACGCGCTCGTAGTACGCTTCGCGACTGTAGATGCGGCGCAGCACGGAGCGGTAGCCCTCGACCAGGCGATGCGGGTTCATGCGGGGCAGGAAGTTCAGCTCGCAGCCGGTGTTGTTGCCGCCGCCGGCGTGCAGGATGCGCCCTTCGCGCGTGAGCCGGCGATGCAGCTGGGTTCCGGGCATCGCCTGGAGCAATCCGACCATGGCAATCGGGATGGCGCTCTTCTGGATAAAGTCGACGAGGCGATCGAAGATGTCGTCGCGGTCGGTATCGAAGCCGAGAATGAAGCCGCCCATCACCTCGATGCTGTAGCTCTGAATGACGGCGATGCTGGAGAGCAGGTCGCGGCGCGTGTTCTGGTGCTTGTTGGCGGCGGCCAGGCTGGACTCGTCCGGCGTTTCGATGCCCAGAAAGACCGAGGCGAAGCCCGCCTCCTTCATGGCCTGAAGCAGATCCGAATCGTCGGAAAGGTTGAGCGAGGCTTCCGTAATGAGCCGAAACGGATATCGGTGTTCGCCCTGCCAGACAGCGAGGGCCACGAGCAGATCGCGCACGCGCGCCTTGTTGCCGATGAAGTTGTCGTCAACTATAAAAACGGGGCCGCGCCAGCCCAGAGAGTAGAGCTGGTCGAACTCAGCGAGCACCTGGGGGATGAGCTTGATGCGCGGCCGGCGCCCGTAAATCTCAATGATGTCGCAGAACTCGCAGTTGAACGGGCAGCCGCGTGAGTATTGGACGGTCATGGTGCTGTAGCGCTCCATGCGGATCAGGCTGAAATCGGGCACCGGCGTGCGGTCGAGCGACGGGCGCTCAGCGGCCTGATATATCGGGCGAGCGCAGCCGATTTCGAGGTCGGCGGCGAGGCCGGCGAGGATGCCTTCCGCTTCTCCGATGACGATGTGGTCGGCTTCGAGTTCAGCGGCGGAAAGGCTCGAAGCGATGGGGCCGCCAACAACTGTGCGGACGCCCTGAGCGCGGCAGCGCCGGACGATGGAAACCAGGTTCTCGTGCTGGACGTGCATGCCGCTGAGGAGGACAACATCGGCCCAGGCCAGATCGGAGTCCTTCAGGCGCTCGACGTTGGTGTCGATGAGGCGCTTGTCCCAGGAGGCCGGCAGCAGAGCGGCTACGGTCATGAGCCCAAGGGGCGGCTGCGCGGCGCGCTTGCCCTGAAAAGAGAGCGCGTATCGAAAGGACCAGTAGGTGTCGGGAAAGCGGGGATAGACAAGCAAAGCCTTCATGGGGCCCTCGGCGCCGGAACGGGAAACTTTCCAGGCGCGAAGTGCGGTTGTGGTTCCGCGCTCGAATCCAGTCTGGTCCTTTTTGAGCGATCGGCGGCATGAGGACAAAAGAATTACAAAGATTTTGGCGGAAGAGGAACCGATCGTAACGTGCTGCGCACGCGGCTCGCCGTGGGTGCGGAGAAATTGATCTGGTCGGAGCTAATCCAGCTCCCGCACGCGCCGCGTCATGTCCTGCATCTCGCGCGTCAGCCGCAGCGCCTCGTCCATCTTCCCGGCCCGCTCCGCCTGATCGATCTCCGCGCGCAGCCGCCGCTGTTGCTGTTCGAGCGCGCTGCGCCGGATTGCCACGACCGCTTCCTCCACGTCATCCGCCTCCGGCTCCGCATCGTGGATCGAGAGGAACAGTTCCGCCAGTATCTTGCGCTGCTCCTCGTCCTCGACCGCGGTCAATGGATCGACACCATCCGCACGACCCCGCAGCCGCTCCACCATCGTCCGCACGTCGTCGCGCATCGCCGCAAACTCGCGCTCGTGCTCGTGCCACGCGCCTTCGGCCACCAGATACGCCTCGCTCGAACGCGGCCCGGAGAAGGCCTGGAGCAGGATCTGCTCGGAGCGCGTGAGCGCCTGCTGGTGCGGCGCGAGCGAATCCCGCCGCCGCGCTGCCGCGTCCTTCAACTCCGCGCGCACCAGCGCCGAGTCGATGCCCAGCGCCTGCGCCGCATCGTTGGCAAAGGCGTCGCGCGCAATGCGGCTCGGAATCCGCCGGATGTGCGGCAACAGATAATTCAGCGCCTCTGTCTTCGACTTTGGATCGCGCCCCGGATATAGCTGCCGCGCCCGCTCGACCAGGTAATCCTGGAATGCCGGCGCCCCGCGCAGCACCTCAGCGTAAGCACGCGCTCCGCGCTCGCGAACATAGCGATCCGGATCGAGCCCGCCCTCGAGCGTCAGCACGCGCACGTCGAAACCCTCTTCCGTGAGCAGGGCAATCGACTTCTCTGCCGCATTCGCCCCGGCAGTGTCGGGATCGAAGTTCACGATCACGCGCGTCGCATACCGCTTGAGCAGCCGCACCTGCGCCTCGGTGAACGCCGTCCCGCTGGTCGCGATTACGTTTGGGATTCCGGCGAGAAAAACGGAGATGCAGTCCATCTGCCCTTCCACCAGCACCGCGCCGCCGTCCGCGCGGATGGCCTGCCGCGCTTTGTCGAGGTTGAACAGCATCTGTCCCTTCGAATAGAGCGCTGTCTCGGGCGAGTTGAGGTACTTCGGGCCGGCTTTCTCGCCCGTCTCAAGAGTCCGCGCTGTGAACGCGATCACCCGCCCTGCCTCATTTGCGATGGGAAACATCACCCGCTTGCGGAACCGCGCGTAGATCGGCCCAGGGCTGCCGTCTTCCTGCTCCTTCCAGGAAAAGAGGCCCGTCGCCCGCAGCGTTTCCACATCGGCCATACTCTGCAGGCGTTCGCGCAGCGCGTGGAACGAATCCGGAGCATAGCCGATGCGGAACTTCGCAATCCCTTCCGGCGTCAGCCCGCGCCCAGTCAGATACTCGCGCGCAGTTGCGCCCTCCGGCGACTGCAGTTGCTCCTCGAACCAGGCCGTCGCGGCCTCGTGCAGTTCCAGCAGCTTGCCGCGCTGACGGTGCTCAGCGGCTTCCTCGGGCGAGGCAAAATCGCGCTTCGGCAGCGGAATCCCGCACTTCTGCGCGACGGACCGCACCGCCTCCGGAAAGGGCACGTTCTCGATCTTCTGCACGAAGGAAAACACATCGCCGGACTGTCCGCAGCCGAAGCAGTGGTAGAACTGCCGTCCCGCGTGCACGCTGAACGACGGCGTCTTCTCCTTATGGAAGGGACATAATCCGCTGTAGTTCTGCGCTCCAGCCTTGCGCAGCCGCACGTATTCGCCGACGATCTTCACGATGTCGGCCTGCTCCTTCACGGTCTGGGCGAAATCGACAGCCATCCGGATTCAATCGGGTTCGGATACAGAGTAAACCGGCAGAAAGACGATGGCTGTCTCGCGGACTTGCCCACTCGCGAGGACGCAGGGATCTGTATTTGCCAGGCGATTTGGCATGACCTGAAATTTACATCTTGACAACTATGCTTCGCACTATACATTGTATTACATAGTATATGACGAAGCAAGAACAACATGACTCGGCGGAACGCTGGGAAGCTCAGCTTCGCAAAGGCGCGCTGGAAATGGCGATCCTGGCGGCACTCTGGAAAGGCCGCGGCTACGGCCTCGAGATCATTCGCCAACTGGAGAGCCAGTCACAACTGGTCCTTGCGGAGGGAACCATCTACCCCATCCTGAACCGCCTAAAAGCGGATGGGCTGCTCAGTTCCGAGTGGGTGGAAGCCGAAGCGGGCCATCCGCGCAAGTATTATTCGCTGACCGATGCGGGGCGCGAGCGGCTCAGGCAGATGTCGCAGGCCTGGGTAGAGTTTTCGCGTGGGCTCGGCCGGCTGATTGCGCCGGTTCTGAAAGAGAAGCAGGAGGCATCGCAATGACGAACGAATCCGCAGTGGACCGTTATCTTGCCGAGTTGCGGGCGAAGCTGGGATCACTGACGCTGGCTGAGCGCGAGGAGATTCTGCGCGAGATCGCCGCGCATATTCGCGACTCCGCCGAGGAGTCGGGCGGGAATATCGATGCGGTGCTGGGGCGCCTCGGTCCTGCGGAGAAGCTTGCAGCCGAATATCGCGACGGCCTGCTGATCCGGCGAGCGAGCCGAAGCATTTCTCCGCTGCTGCTGCTGCGTGGCGCGCTGCGACTGGCGACGAAGGGCTTTTTCGGCGGACTCGTCTTCTTCTGCGGAATGTTCGGCTATGTTCTGGGTGGAGGATTGATTCTGACGGCCTTCATGAAAGTGTTTCTGCCGGAACACACGGGTATCTGGATCGACGGATCACGCATTGTGAGCTCAGGCACGCTGTTCCCTGCGCCCGGACCACCGGCGCGGGAGGTGCTGGGCTACTGGTATATTCCCATTGCGTTGACCGCCGGGGCATTGCTCCTGATCGCCACCACCTGGGCCATTCGGTTATGCCTGCGCACATCGCGCTTCTGCCAGGCGGTGCTGAGTTCCGGCGCGGGACGGGTTGCGGTTCCGGTGCTGATGCTGGCCCTGCTGGGCGCGATCAGCGTGCACTCGGCGTGGCCGCAAAGGCTGCCCGTTACCAGGGCAAATCATCCTGTTGATGAAACAATTTGCGGTTTTCCACATCTAAACGGTTGAGGATCTGCCCCCCAGGACGAGAGGATTCACCCCGAAAACGAGCCCGAAGCTCCGCCATTTGACGGAGTTACGGTTTGTTTCGTGATATTCTGAAAGTCCTGAGCAGACGTGCGCCCTGAACCCGGCGGCCCTGTGCCGCATTCGGGATTGCGCCTCCAATGGCCCTGACCGCACCTCGTCCACTCCAGGCAGACAGATCCGAAATTTCATTGCGGGAGAACCATCCGCTTGGCGATTGACGACAAATACGAACAGGATCTTCAGAAGCTCATCGATGCGGGCAAGGAGAAGGGTTATCTGACCTATAACGAGGTCAACGACCTCATCCCGGGCGACGTGAACTCGCCCGACGATCTCGACGACCTCATCACGACCATCGGCACCCAGGGCATCGACATTCTCGAGGGCGGCCCGAAGATCGCCGGCGGCGACCGCGAGGAGTTCGAAGCGGAAGAAGGCGAAGATGTCGAGCTCGACCTGACGCCGGGCACGCTCGAGAAGACCAACGATCCCGTCCGCATGTATCTGCGCGAGATGGGCACCGTGCCGCTGCTCACCCGCGAAGGCGAAGTCGAAATCGCTCGACGCATCGAGCGCGGCCAGATGCGCGTGATGAAGGCCATCTCCCGCTCGCCTGTGGTGATTCACGAGATCGTGGCCCTTGGCGAGGATCTCCGCCGCGGCGTGCGCAACATCAAGGAAGTCGTCATCTTCGACGACGAGGAACTCACCGAGGAGGTGGTTCAGGCCCGCGTCCGCCAGACCGTCTCCCGGATCGACACGCTGGTGAAGCACCAGAAGAAGGCTCAGCAGCTCGAAGAAAAACTGGCCAACGTCAACCAGAAGACCCGGCCGAAGGAGCATCGTCGCCTGCGGTGGAGCATTGCCCGCGAGAAGGTGATGGTCTCCCGCATTGTGCGCGAGCTCAGGTACACCAACCTGGAGCGCAAGCACCTGCTCGACAAGGTCAACAAGACTGTCGAGGCTATGCGCACCCTCGAGCGCCAGATTCGCTCTCTCGATCAGAAATGGGAAGCATCGCGCAGCGAAGAGCTGAAGAAGGAGTATCGCCGCCAGCAGAAGAACTGCAAGACAGATCTTGAAAAGCTGGAGGAGGAAGCGGGCGTCTCCATCGCCGAGCTCAAGCGCACCCAGCGCGAGATGATCCAGGGCGACATGGACGCTGAGCAGGCCAAGCGCGAGCTGATCGAGGCCAACCTGCGTCTGGTCGTCTCCATCGCCAAGAAGTACACCAATCGCGGGCTCCAATTTCTCGATCTCATCCAGGAAGGCAACATCGGCCTGATGAAGGCGGTCGATAAATTCGAATACCGCCGCGGCTACAAGTTCTCGACCTACGCTACCTGGTGGATCCGGCAGGCCATCACCCGCGCGATCGCGGACCAGGCCCGCACCATCCGCATCCCGGTGCACATGATCGAAACCATCAATAAGCTGATCCGCACATCGCGGCAGCTGGTGCAGGAGCTGGGTCGCGAGCCTACCTCAGAAGAGATCGCGAAGCGGATGGACATTCCGGTCGCCAAGGTTCGCAAGGTCCTCAAGATCGCCCAGGAGCCCATTTCGCTGGAAACACCGATCGGCGAAGAGGAAGACTCGCATCTCGGCGACTTCATCGAAGACCGCCAAGCGGTTTCGCCGTCAGACGCTGTCATCAGCGTCAACCTGAAGGAGTACACGTCTCAGGTCCTGCGCACCCTCACTCCGCGCGAGGAGCGCGTGGTCAAGATGCGCTTCGGCCTCGAAGACGGGTCCGAGCACACCCTCGAAGAGGTGGGCCAGAGCTTCCAGGTCACTCGCGAGCGCATCCGCCAGATCGAAGCCAAGGCGCTGCGCAAGCTCCGCCACCCCTCGCGTTCCCGCAAACTGCGGGCCTTTGTGGACGCCGTCCACGAATAGCTGTGCGCTGCTGAAGCGGCCTCTCCGGCGGCGTCTTCGCCGGACGGGCCCTTCGGTTACTCCACGGTCAGGTTCAGGCCTACGCTGTGAGTGATATTCGATACCGTACCCTTCACAGTGAGAACATAGGCGCCGCTGGGTGTTGTGTTCTGCCCCGAACTTCCTCCGCCTCCGCCTGATCCGCCTCCTGACCCTCCGCTGGCCGAGACACCGCAGCCGATCGGCGCCACCAGGATCGCCATCAGGAGCACCAGCAGGCTCGCCCAGCGCCGTCGGCGCGTCGCAGCGAGCGCCAATGGCAACAGTGTCGCCAGCAGCGGACCGGCAGGCATTCGGCCTTCTGTGGGATCCCGGCTCATCGCCGAAGTTTGCGCCACGCCTGTGGCAACGCAGACGTTCGCGGTGGAGACATTTTGTCCATTCAGCGTGACGCTGGCGGTCGTCGCCGATGGGCATCCCCCGCTCTCCACGCTTCCAAACGTGCAGGTGGCGTTCTGCGGCGCGCCACTGCACGTCAGCATCACCGTGCCGGTCATTCCGCCCAGCCCGGCCAGCTGCATCGTGAAACTCGCGGTCTGCCCGCTCACGATCACCGCCGACGATGAACCACTGACCGTCAGGCTGAAATCCTCCGTAGCCGCTGTAAGCTGAACGGTCAGCGCCGCCGGCAGGTTCGCCGCGCTGATGCTCAGGGTTCCCACTACCGGCCCCGCCGCCGCAGGCGCCGTGAACGTGATGCCAATCTGGCATGCCGAACCCACTCCCAGCGTCGAGGGACAATTGTTGCTGGCGATGGCGAAGTTCGCTGTCACCGCCGTCGTCAGGCTTGTGAGCGGGTAGCCCCCGCTGTTCGTCACGGTTACCGTTTGCGCGCTGCTCGTTGTTCCGGCAGCATAGCCGCCAAAGTTCACCGACACCGGCGTAGCTGAAACTCCCGGCGGAGCCAGCCCCGTTCCTGCCAGAGTGACTGTCTGGCTGCGCAACTCATCTGTCACGGTGAGCGTGCCGGACTCTGCTCCGACCAGCGTCGGCGCATAGGTCACCGCAATCGTGCAGCTCCCGTGTCCCTGCAGGAGCGATCCGCAATTGTTCACGGCGCTGAAATCCCCAGTTACGGCGACCGAAATACTGGTCAGCGGCTGATCCCCGCTGTTGCTCAGCGTGACCAGCTGGGGCGCGCTCACCGTCCCCATCTGCTGGGCGGAAAACGTCAGTGCCGTTGGCGACAGCGTATCCGTCGCGGCCGCTTCGCCCGTGCCGCTCAGTTGCGCGGTCTGCGTGCCCAGCGAATCCGTGATCGTCAGCACGCCGGTCAGCGGGCCTGCTGTCGTGGGCGCAATGTCGATGGACACCGTGCAACTGGTATTCACCGGCAGCGTGCTCCCGCAGGTATTGGCGGTCACCGCAAACTCTCCGCTCACCGTCTCGCTGTTCAGCGTCACCGGCTCGCCGCCGGTATTTGCAATGTTGATGGTCTGGCTGTCCAGGATCGTCGGCAGCGTCCCCACCAATGTTCCGGCAAACGTCAGCGCCGGCGGCGTCAGGATTATGTCGGCCGGCGCCAGCCCCGTGCCGCTCAGCGGCACCGTTAGCTGCCCCCCGGTCACATTGGCATAGAGCGTCAGCGTTCCCTGCTCGGCCCCCGTCTGCGTGGGATTGAAACTGACCTGAATGCTGCATGTCCCACTCGGCGCAATCGACTGCCCCACGCAGGTGTCCGTTTCGCTAAAATCTCCGGAGACCGTAATGCTGGGGACGTTCAGATTCAGTCGCCCTGTATTGGTAACCAAGATCGACTGCGGACTGCCTGTAGTCTGCACCTGCTGCGGAGGAAAGCTCAACGACGAAGGGGCAACCTCGACGGTTGTGGTGGCGATTCCGGCCGTCGCCAGATCCACCTGCCAGATGCCGCGCCCATAGGTTGCCGCGCGCAGCACCTGCGTCGTGTCCTCCTGGAAAACCATCAATGCGACAGCCGGCGCATTGGGCAGTCCGCTTCCATAGACATTCCAGCAAACCGAGTTGCCCACTGCGCAGTTGGCCACGTTCTGGGTGATGTAAACGCCCGTATCCGTGGCCACGTAGAGGGTATTCGCGTCGTTCGGATCCACCACAATGCTGTTCGCCGGGGCATTCGGGAGGTTGGCAGAGATGTCGGTCCAGTGCGCGCCCGCATCCGTGGATCGATATACCAGAGGCTCCTGCAGCAGCGCACTGGTATAGCCCTGCACCGTCACATATACCGTTTGCGCCGTAGCATCGTGAGGATCCACGCAGAGGCTGGAGATGTCGTATTCCCCAGGATTGAACTGCGCATTCGCGTCGTTCGTCACCGGGGACGCGTACTCGTCTGTCCAGGTGGTCGTCGCAGCCTGGGAACCGGCTTCGGTAAAGGCTGTGAAAACATGCCCTGGGACCAGCCCGCCTCCATCCAGCACGCCGGCCATCCCCGCATACATCTGTTCCGCGTCCTCGTCGCTGTTCCCTGCTATATCCACTCCGGCCGCCAGGGAACGAATCTCCGCGTTGCCATTGCAGAACGATGTGCTCTGGTCGCCGTCCAGAATCCCGCTGAGCAGACTGTCCGGGCCCCAGCCAGTTCCATTTGCCGACCCGCGCCATACCCGGCAGGTGCCCAGAATGAGATTTGCCGTGTTCTCCGGATCAAGCAGCCACGGCGCGGGAATCGTCTGCACATCGTTGTTCACCTGCGCTTGCCCGATGACCACGCTCCCGAATCCCACTACGTTGCAACTCAGCCCTTCCGTGCACTGATTGATGCCCACCCCAAACTCCGAAGTGGCATACCAGTTCAGCGGATTCAGCGGGTCGATGGCCACCACGTTGCCTTCCCCGTCCAGCACCTGGTTCCATCTCTGCGCATTTCCTTCCGGAGCCGCCGTTCCCAGCGCTCCCAGAGCCGCCAGCCAGGTGTCCGGGTTGTTCGGATCCTCGCTGAAGCTTTCCACCTCGGCCAGCGAGCCAAGGCCGCTGTTCAGGTTCTGGAAATGATTCGCGTCGTCCGCCGAGCACGCGGGCTGCTGCTGGTTCACCGCGTCGGTTGTGCGCCACAAGCCCCCGTCATTTCCGAAATACAGCAGCCCGCTCGCCCCGAAGGTGCTTTCCACCGCATGCTGCGCCGGCGCTACCTGGGCGACCGCGCAGGTCTGTGTGTTGGTGGTATTCCTCCACACGCAGCTATTGGCCAGGCTGCATTTCCAAATGTCTGTCGTTCCCGCGAACAGCAGCGTATCCTGCTGCGCCGGCACCGCGGCCAGCCACAGATTGTAATCTCCTGCGGCAATCGTCCCGCTGCCGGTGTCCAGCGCCTGGTCCGCGATCTGCGTGGCGAACTGGACCGTCGGCGACGCGCACGCTCCGTCAGCGAGATTACAAACGTCCTGCCATAGCCCCTGATCCAGATTGTTCTCGTCTACCGTCAGTGCAAACATGTCTCCCGTCGAAGGCTGCACCGCCAGCGTCCCGCGAAACATTGGGCACGCCGGCGAGCCTGGCTCGTTCGAGTTGGATGGGCACATCGTTGTCGTCAGATTCGTGCCCGGCTGGTTGCCCAGCCGCGTCCACGTGACACCGTCACTCGATGCGTAATAGCCGTGATATCGGACTGCCGCGTAGAAGCTCTGCCGCATCGGGTTCCACACCGCTGCCGTCGCCGCGTTGCTGCCCACCGGCTCGGTGTTGGCGGCTTCGACAACTGTCGTTCCATCTTCGATCGTCGCCAGATTCCAGGTCGCTCCTGCGTCCTCGGAATAGTAGAGACCCTCTACGCTGTTCGTACCGCTTCCCGCCGTTCCCAGCAGCGCTCCGTAGGCGGACTGGCTGACAGCCGCTACCACCTCGTTCGGATTCGTGGTGCTCCAGGCAAATCCAGCGACCGCGTTGCCCAGAAAGCTGAACGCCTGGTGCGTCGTCCCTGGACTACCTGCCCTGGTGATCAGCGTCCACGTCACTCCTCCATCAGTGGAGCGCAGAATGCCCGCGCCATACCAGGAATCCGTGGCGTCATTGGGGTCGCCCGTGCCCGCCAGCACAACGCCCGTCCCACCTGGCTGCACCGTGACCGCCCCGATGCTGAGCGAGGTCAGCGCCGACGACGAAAATGCGCTCAGATTATCGGTCAGGGGGGCAAAACCGCCAATAGCGTCCATCGGTTGAGCTGCTCCAACAGACTTCCACACACCACCGCCGGTCGTCCCCACATAGAGCGTGTTGCCACTGTTGTCCGATGGGTCGGCTGCCAGGCTGGTCACCCGGCCCGTCACCAGTCCCCAGGTCGCGGTGTTCACCTGGGTTGGTCCCACCGCCTGCCACACCGTGGAAACAGGCTGGTCCTGCGCCCGCACCATCGCGGCGTGCCGCGCCCGCGCCTGCAGCAGGATGATCGCTGGAATCGCGCCTCCCCGACGGGCGACCCCACGCCGTGCCAGAAACAGCTCCGCTCGCTGGAGCGCCACCGCCGCCGCAAAATCAGGCCGCTTCGCCTTCGTCTGAATCGACTGCGTTGCCTGGCCCGGCGCCACCGGGACCACAAGCAAACCAGTCCATACCGCGATGCAGAAAACAGAAATTCTGGCGGGAAGCTTCACGGACAGCCCCATTCCGGCGCTCGGCAGAGATGGCCGGGGGAATGGGTCGATTATTCAGGCGTGCGGCTAAGAACAGCACGTTACTTTGGTCAGGAGACGATGCCGTTTGTACCAAAAGGGGAGGAAAGTGCCGAATTGGAACAGCGCGCCCGCTTAGCGCAGAATGGGAAATGTTCCGTCGGAATTTCCCGTGTAATCCAGGTCAAACCCCAGTTGCAGCTTCGCAGCCTCGGTCATTCTTCCGGGACTCCACGGTGGATCGAAGACCACCTGCACGCGTACGTCCTTTACTTCCGGCAGCCGCCGGAGCTTCTGCTCCACGTCGGCTTTCAGCACATCCGACATGCCGCAGCCCGGCGCGGTCAGCGACATCTGCACATCGATCTTCTTCCCGCCGCCTTCGACTTCGCCGATCTCACATCCGTAAATGAGCCCCAGGTCCACGATATTCACCGGAATTTCCGGATCGTAGACCGTCTTCAGTTGATCCCAAACCATTCGTTCGCTGAACGTCGCCGGGCCGCGCGTCTCCGTTTCGGCCGTCAGCCCCAGCGCATCGGCATCTTTGGCTTCAATCCGGTACAGCGCGCCCTGCGCCGACACCGTGAAGCTCCCGCCCATCGACTGCGTGATCCGCACCGACGTCCCCTCGGGCAAAATCTGTTTCGTCCCCGCCGGGATGGCAATTCCCGCGCAGTCGCGCTTCAGCGTCACGGTTTGGTTGGTGATGATCATGAACTAACCGCTTCTTAGCTGACCGGATCTGTGCCGACCGGTCCTTAGCTGGCCACTTCTTAGCTACTCGGTCGAAACCTTCTCCTGTTTGCCTTCCAGCGCCGCCTCCAGCGTGTGCCACGCCAGCGTCGCGCACTTCACGCGCACGGGAAACTCCGAGACCCCGGAAAAGACCGCCAGCTTGCCCAGTTCCGCCTCGCTCGCGTGCCCGTGCCCGGTCACCAGCTCGTGAAACTGCTCGAAGATCCGGTGCGCCTCGGCCTTCGTCTTTCCCTTCACCGTCTGCGTCATCATCGACGCCGACGCCTTCGAGATCGCGCAGCCCGCGCCCTGAAAGCCGATATCCTTTACCACGTCGCCGTCCATCTCCAGAAACACGGTGAACCGGTCGCCGCACAGCGGGTTGTAGCCCTCGGCCCTGTGATTCGCATGCGCCGGCTCCTTATAGTTTCGAGGCGCCTTGCTGTGCTCCAGAATCACTTCCTGATAGAGATCCCGCAGCTCCGGCATCAGGCGAAAACCTCCCGCACCTTCCTGATCCCATGCGCCAGCGCATCCACTTCCTCTCGTGTGTTGTACATCGCAAACGAGGCTCGAACCGTTGCAGGAATTCCGAACCGTTCCATCACCGGCTGCGCGCAGTGGTGGCCCGTGCGCACCGCGATCCCTTCCTGATCGAGGATCGTTCCGATATCGTGCGGATGCACATCCTCAATGACGAACGACAGCACGCTGGCCTTTTCTTTCGCCGTGCCCACGATGCGCACGCCCGGCAGCGCACCCACCATTTGAGTCGCATACTCCAGAAGCTCGTGCTCGTGCGCCGCGATGCGCGCCACGCCCACGCGATTCATGTACTCGACGGCCGCACGCCATCCGATCACGCCCGCCATGTCCGGCGTGCCCGCCTCGAATTTGTGCGGCACCTTGTTCCAGGTCGTTTTCTCGAAGGTCACTGAGCTGATCATGTCGCCGCCGCCCTGGTACGGAGGCATCGCTTCGAGCAGCGCCTTCTTCCCGTAGACCGCGCCTACGCCCGTCGGCCCATACATCTTGTGCGCTGAGAAAGCGTAGAAATCGGCGTCCAGATCCTGCACATCCACGGCGAGATGCGGCACCGCCTGCGCGCCATCCACGAGCACCGGAATTCCCTTCGCATGCGCCACGGCGATCATCCGCTTCACCGGATTGATCGTCCCCAGCGCATTCGACACGTGCGAGATCGCCGCCAGCTTTGTTCGTTCGCTCAGCAGCTTTTCGTATTCATCCAGCAGCAGCTCGCCGCGGTCGTTCATGGGAGCCACACGCAGCCTCGCGCCTTTCTGCTCGCACAGCATCTGCCACGGCACAATGTTCGAATGGTGCTCCATCGCGGTGATCACTACCTCGTCGCCTGCGCCCACGTTCGAACCGCCATAGCTCTGCGCTACCAGGTTGATGCCCTCGGTCGTTCCGCGCACGAAGACGATCTCGCTCGCATCGGCCGCGTTCACCAACCGCTGCACCGTCTGCCGCGCCTGCTCGAAATCCTCCGTTGCCTTTTCCGAAAGGAAATGCACGCCGCGATGAATGTTGGCGTTCCCAGTCTCGTAATACTCCACAATGGCGTCGATCACCGCCTGCGGCTTCTGCGAGGTCGCCGCGTTATCCAGATAGACGAGCTCGTGGCCCCGCACTTTTTCGCGCAGGATCGGGAAATCGGCGCGGATTTTTTCCACGTCGAAGGCTAATGCCGGCAACGTTTCTGACCGGGCGACCACGGTTGCGCTCATCCCACTTCCTCCATCACCCGCTCCTGCACTTCATAGGTTGCGGGCTCCGAGACCTGCTCCATAAACAGCAAGTGCGCCCGGATCAGCCGCACGACGTGCTCTCGCGCCGCGGCCGAGTGCATCCGCTCCACGCACTCCTCGGCAAAGGCCATCAGCAGCAGCTTGCGCGCCTCGCGCTCGCTGATGCCGCGCGACTGCAGATAGAACAGCGCATTCTCCTCGATCTGCCCAATCGTCGCGCCGTGGGTGCACTTTACGTCGTCGGCGTAGATCTCCAGTTGTGGCTTCGTGTCGATCTGCGCATCGTCGCTCAACAGGAGGTTGCGGTTCGTCTGTTTTGCATCGGTCTTCTGCGCGTCCTTGTGCACCACAATCCGCCCATGGAAGACCCCGTGCGCCTGCCCATCCAGAATTCCGTTGTAGAACTGCCGGCTGCCGCAGTGCGGGCTGGCGTGCTCCACATACATATAGTTGTCCAGGTGCTGGCGTCCTGTACCGAGGAACAGCCCGTTGATGAGGCACTCGCCGCCTTCGCCGGCGAGCACCGGATGCACATTGTTCCGTACCAGCCCGCCGCCCAGCAGCACCGAGTGCGAGGCCACATTCGCGCTTCGTCCCTGCTCGATCCGCAGCGTCGAGACGTTGAACGCCTTCAGGTGCTCGCGCTCGATCAGATAATGCTGCACATGGGCGTTCTCGCCAGCCACCAGCTCCGTCACCGCATTCGACAACGCGACGGACTCACCACCGATAGAGACATAATCCTCAATAACCGCCACCTGGCTCTCGTCTTCTGCCACAATCAGATTGCGGGGATGGGTCACGGTGGG
>JASHRH010000309.1 GCA_030037475.1 Acidobacteriaceae bacterium | reverse complement strand
CGCGATAGACGCTCGATATCTCCATGTCGATGAAGTTGCACGAGACGCACCGGGTGCAGCCCGGCCTCGCGGGCTTGCGCCGTGGTGAAATAGCCCAATTGGCCTTCGGCAAGGTCATAAAGCAGCGTGTCCCAGCGGCGGGGTTTCATTGCAGCCTCATTGGCAATAATATAATGTACGTGCATATTATTGACAATCCCCCGAAGGTAACGCAGAGAGGGGCGCCCGTCTGGCTGTTGCACTGGCGCAGCATGCTTTCTGGCCTGCTTCGGTGCGACGTGTGCGACGCTCACTACACGATCACGGACGCGGTGAGCTACGGATGTTCGAGCTATCACGACGGACACGCATGCTCGAACTCGATTCGAGTGAGACGCGATCGTGTCGAGCACATTCTGCTCGGCCCAATCCGTGACGATTTGCTCGCGCCTGAGCGCGTCGCGCGAATGGTCAAGGAAATGGAGGACCATTACCGGGAGCGCATGCGGACTTCGCAAGCGCGAGCGGCCGAGGCGCCCCGCGAATTGCAGGAACTCGCCGCGCGTATCGAACGGTTGCGGGAGCGTCTACAGCATCGCGACCCGGACATGACGGCGGATGAGCTTCAGGCCGCCATCGACAG
This sequence comes from Acidobacteriaceae bacterium, assembly GCA_030037475.1. Lineage (GTDB taxonomy): Bacteria > Acidobacteriota > Terriglobia > Terriglobales > Acidobacteriaceae > Palsa-343. The sequence continues at coordinate 6,097 of JASHRH010000309.1, read as the reverse complement.
GGCGGAAGAGAAGCGCCGCAAGCTTCAAGAGCTACGGGGCGGGGCGGGCTTAGCGGACAAGGCCCTTGCGATCTTGCCCGGAGCAGCAGAGCTATACCGCCGCCAGGTAGCACTCGGCCTCGACGGCCACGCCGACGCGATCCTGAAGGCGCGCCTGTTCTTGCGTGAGTGGTTCGGCGGAAAGATTCGCCTCGAGCCGCTGCCTGACGGCGGTCTCATGGCCCATTGGAATCAGAACGTCGGCGCGCTCTGCAAGGGCATAGGGTCATGTGGTAGCGGGGGCCTGCTACCTATCCAGGCAATTCCGTTCGTGATGCGGAAATCATCGGGGTAGCTGAGATATAACTCACTGAAATAACAAGTAATTGTAATCGGGCATATCGTCCGTCTATGATCACAGGCTATGAAGCCGTCCAGCGCCCTTGCGTTGCACCGTGACGACGTGCGCCGTCTCGTCGAGCGCAGCCTTGCCCGCAACCCTCGGGTATTCGGATCCGTGCCACGAGGAAAGGACACCGACGCGAGCGATATCGACATCCTGGTTGATCCGCTGCCTGGAGCGACTCTGTTCGATCTGGGCGGGCTACAGGTGGCGCTCCAGGATCTCCTGGGGGTGTCGGTCGATCTGCTGACCCCGGATGACCTGCCTCAGCGTCTGCGGGAGCAAGTGGTGCGCGAAGCTGTCCCGGTATGAGCCGGGACGAAGCCGGTTCCAGAGTCCCGGATTATCTTGGGCACATGCTGGAAGCCACGCGGCTGGCCAGTACGTATGTCGAGGGCATGGCCAAGGTTGAGTTCCTGGCGGACCGTCGTACCCAGCAGGCCGTCATTCTAAACCTCATTACCATTGGCGAAGCTGCGGCGCGCATGGTGAATGAATACCCCGAATTTGCCGCCTCCCATCCAGACGTTCCATGGGCGCAGATGCGTGGCATGCGCAACCGCATGGCGCACGGCTACTTCGACATCAATCTCGACACTGTGTGGGAGACGGTGCAGACATCGCTGCCCAATCTCGAAGCGACGCTTCGGAAGATTGATACGCCGCGATGAGCCTAATCGCTGCGTTTAAAATTGGTAGCGGGGGCGTGATTCCGGTCCGAGCAATTCCCTTGCTCAAGCGGTAACGTGCCTTTTATACGTCTGAGGTCTGACGGGTACAGATTTCACCGATCATGCTTGGAGTGATGCGGCGCGAGCCGGCTCTACCGAAAACCTACCTGATCCTCTTGGAGTCTTTGATTCTCCATTACTGCTCGCTGCTGACTTTTCTGAATAATCTCTAGCGATGGCTTTCCGTTGCCAGATCGCCCGCTCCCGGACTATCGACCGTTCGCGACTGCCTGAGTCTCCCGCATCACATGGGTATAGGGAGGGTCAAATTAGACCGATCGGAGACATGGAGTCCGTTGCATACCCCTTTCAGAACCGCTTGGGTGGACTTCGTACCTGCTACTCGCGCACATGCCGCGGCGCGGATCGCTTCGACGATGGGCTGTACCGCCGTACAGCGCTTTCGCCAGCGTCGGCCCAACGCCGGCTGCAAGCGAAAGAATATTTCGCGGTTGCTGTCCGAGACGAAGGCCTTGCCGGGCATATGCTTACAGAGTTACCCGCCATGCAGCACATACCACGACTTGTAGACAAAAGGATCCTCAGACCTGCTCAGACGGCGCTGGCGCTCGAACTGATCAGCAAGATGGACCTGATCCGTCTTAAGACCATTGCGCGGCTCTACGCTCGGGGGTTAACGCCTGAGGGGGTGTGGGAGGACCTGCTGCAGGAGGCGATTACACGCGTTCTCACAGGTTCACGCCGGCAGCCTGAGGGCGTGACCATGGCGGCATTTGTCGCGGGTATTCTGCGGAGTCTGAGGGCGCACTACTGGCGCCGCGCGCGAAGGGAACCACGGGAAGATAACTTGCGGATCGGTCACCAGAGCGACGAATTCGTCGCGCTCGACTTGGCAGATCCGACGCCGGGGCCGGAACGTGCGCTGGATGCTCGGCAGCAACTTACCCGGATCAAAGAGCTTTTCGCCAAGGATCCCACGGCGCTGAAGATCATTGACGGCCTGGGTGAGGGGCTCTCGGCCGAGCAGATCCGCCTCTCCACGGGGCTCTCCAAGACCGACTATGACTCGGCGCGAAAGCGCATGCGCCGCACAGTTCTCCGGGAGGGCTTGACATGCGAACCAAAGTAACGAAGGTCCCGTCCGAGAAGGCGTTGATGCGCATCTTGGACGCATTGGCCCAGGAGGTCATCGAAGCCTCGGACGAGGAACTCACGGAAGCCGCCACGGATCTCCGAATGGACCTCAACACGAGAGAGTCGGCAGCTTTTGCAGGTTTGACGTACTTCGCTCGACCACAGCTATCGGAGTTCTTCGACGTCGAAGTGTCCAGGAGACTGCAAGCGCCGTCTGAACGGATCTCTGGCATCCCCCCGGCGGAACCTGATGGTGGGCAGCGTCATTCCAAGCGGTCGCAGATCCCAACTGCGAAAAAGCCCCTCGGCGGAAAGTGACCGTTCAGCGCTCACAGCGGTTAAAAACGCAGAGAACAGTAGATGTACGTGCGAATCGGAGGAATCGAGCAGTGGATTCAGTTCGGCGAGGACAAGCGCAAGAACCCGATACTGCTCTATTTGCATGGCGGTCCGGGCCTGGGCTGCCGGGCTGCTCGACAGGGAGGACATCGCCCCGTCGTTGGCCGCGCTGCACGACCGCCGCAGGGCCGCCCTGGCTGCATCCAAGCGCAGACCGGGCAACGGAGCCGCCCTCGATACGAAGTCCGCCGAAATCTCCTACCGAGGGGCCGTGGAGGAAATGCGCGAACTGATTGCAGGCCCGGCAGCCCAGGCCCGGGCCGCCATTCACGGCCTGCTGGGGCCTGTGGAGTGCAAGCCCGCAGGCAGTCACTTGGTCGCGATGCTGAAGCTGAACCCCGTGCCGCTGTTCAAGGCGGCCGGATTTGCTCAGATTGGTAGCGGGGGCAGGATTTGAACCTGCGACCTTCGGGTTATGAGCCCGACGAGCTGCCAGACTGCTCCACCCCGCACCAGAGGGGGCGGCATTCTACGCACGCGGCTGCCCAACTTGCAATGCCCGGGGCGCCTTTGGGCCGAGAAGCCCAGTCCGAGCTGAAAGGCTCAGTCCGAGCGCCCGGTGGCTACGGCCCACTCCTGCGCACCCCGCGCGAGCAGCGAAGCGCGATCCTCCGGGAGGATCCAGCGCTCGCGGACGAGCTGGTCCACGGCCGCGGCATAGCGTCGAAGGTATTCGGCGCGGGAGGGATATCGCTCGGCGATGGATCGGCGCGGGTCGCCGCTCGCGCGCCGCTCGGCGGCGGTCCGGGCGAAAGGCAGGTAGGAGCCCTCGTACGCCACTCGCTGGTCCGGTGCCCCGATGGAGGGATCGCGGAGATTCCAGCCCGTGTAGGTTGCGAGCGGAACCGTGATCTCGGGGAGGTGGACTCCGGCGAGCTCGTTGCCGTCGGCATTCACCTGCGGCACGAGGACCGGATATTTCCCCTCGACGCGAGGCGGCTCCAGGGAAAGGATGCCCCGCTGCCAATCGGGTCCGAAGTCCAGCCGATAGGCGGTGCTCGCCTCGTGCGGGAGCCGGACGCCCGGGATCGCCGGGAAGGTCCATTGCGCGAGCGGCACGAGCGTGTGATCGGCGATGTGCGGGTAACGGCTCGGCGGCGGCGCGGTTCCCCTCACCCAGGCGTCCAGGTTCGCGATCATGGCGCGGAAGAAATAGCGAACGGGGAGCGGCGACTCCGGCTCTCGTCCCTTCAAGGACCCCGCGCCGCGGGCCGGCGGGAATGGCCCGGAGAAGTGCTGCAGCCCCGTGAACAGATAGATGCGCACGTCGGGCGAGATCGGCGCGTCTCGCTTGCCGTCGGCGCTCGTGTGAGTGAGTGCGGCGGCGCCGCCCCAGTACCCGTACGAGGTATTGGAGAAGAATACCTTCGGTACCACATGGTCGGCCGCCGCCCGCGCGAGCAGCGCACCGCGCGCGCCGGTGAATGGATCGCGCTCGGGCAGGTCGGTGAAGGGGAACACATCGACCGGGAAATCGACCGACGATGTCGGCTCGGTGTCGCGGGAGGGCTGGGCGAAGCGGTAGTTGAAGCTGCCGCGCCCGGCGCCCGCGACGTGCGCGAGCACGCCGTCGAGCGCGCGGCGGCCCTCCTCGTCGGCATTGAAGCCCTCATAGAGGAAGTCGCGCAGGAAGCGACCGTCCTGCGAGACGCCCTCCCCGTAGACGCGCTGGGCGCGCAGCAGGGCGTCCGGCGCATGCTTCACGTATGCGGCGAAGTCGCGGACCGCAGCAAATCCGAGGCCTGCGACGACCGGATCGGCGACGACGTAGACGTACTCGTAGATCCGGCCCGGCTGAAACCCGCCGTTGAGATGAATGAACCGGTCGCTCGGCACGAGCCTGCCCCCGATCATCCGCGCAAACTGCCACTGCGAGCGCGGAATGAGCACGCGTGGCGCATCGCGCGAGGGCCGCACGGTGAGCGTGTCGCGGGGATCGTCCGGCGCGACGACGGGATACTCGGAGCCGCCGATGCGCCCCCCCATATAATGCCCGAGCGGAATCTCCGGCAGGACGCGCGAGGGCATGATGTCCCCACGCAGCAGGCCCGTGATGTGGCGGCCGCCGTCCTTCGCGACGGGCGCATACAGCCGCAGCGCGCTCTTGCCGACCGCATCCCACTGCCATCCGAGGCTCACGATCGTGTAGCCGTTGCGCAGGAGCCAGGCATCCCCGGCGCTGCGGGCGAGCTGCGGGTCGCCACCGTCCACGATTGCAACAATGAAGGCGCTGCCGCGGTTGGGGATCTCGAGCAGGAGCGAGCCATTGGCGCGAGCGCGGTCCTTCGGCCGAAGGGCGATGAAGTCCGCGGAGAACTCCACCCGGCCGCCGTGCAGATTCTCGGCCTCGTCGAGATCGACGATTCCGCGGTTGTGGGGATTGGAGACCGCCACGCTGAACGAGACCCGGCCGGTGAGACGCTCGTACGCGCCGGCCGCGCCGAATGCCCTTCCACCGAGCACATCCGCACGGCTCGCAACCTCGATGCCCGTGACCGCTGCGTCGGCAGCGGCGCCGGGTGGCAGCGACCCCGCGATCAGCGTGCCGAAGGTGAGCGTACCCGCGATCAGCGCGCTCGAGGTCAGCCTGCGCCGGGTCCGTGCGCGCGCGGCCTGCGAACCGGAGCGAATCATGCGTCCCCCCCAGAGCCGCCGTCCGGCGACTCTCACCGGATCAGATTACCGCAGAGGTCCAGCAGCGGCCCCGGCAGCACGCCGAGGACGATCACCGCGAGCGCATTGACCGCGAGCGCCAGCCGGACACCGGCGCCCCGCCCTGCCGCGGGCAGCCCCTCCGGCGGGGCGTCGAAGTACATGAGCTTCACCACGCGCAGGTAGTAGAACGCCCCGATGACGGAGACGGCCGCTGCAATGATCACGAGCGCGGTGTGGCTCGTCGCCCAAAGCTCCTGGATGATCCTGAGCTTCGCCCAGAACCCGACGAACGGCGGCACGCCGGCTGTCGAGAACATGAGCGCCAGCATGGCGAGCGCGAGCAGCGGGTCGCGGGCATAGAGCCCCTTGTAGTCCTCGAGCTCCTCGGCCTCGAAGCCCTTGCGGCTCGCGAGCAGGATGACGCCGAAGGAGCCCAGCACCATCACGATGTAGACGAGCGTGTAGTACAGCGCGGCGCTGTAGCCTGCCGGCGTGCCCGTCACGAAGCCGAGCAGGATGAAGCCCACGTTGCCGATCGTCGAGTACGCGAGCATGCGCTTGAGGTTCGACTGCACGATCGCGACGACATTGCCGACGATGAGCGTCAGTACCGCGATGGGGATCAGCATCGCCGTCCACTCGTGGACCGCGCCGCCGAGACCGTAGGTGAGCAACCGGAGCGCGAGCGAGAAGTAGGCGATCTGCGGCACCGTGCTCAGGAACAGCGTCATGCTGGTCGGGGAGCCCTGGTACACGTCCGGCAGCCACATGTGGAACGGCACCGCGCCGAACTTGAAGCAGACCGCGACCACGACGAACGCGATGCCCAGCACGG
>JASHRH010000308.1 GCA_030037475.1 Acidobacteriaceae bacterium | reverse complement strand
GCGACATTTCCTCGTGGAAGCGCAGCGTCAGCACCTCCCGCTGCAGCGGTTCCAGCGTCAGCAGCGCCTCGGCCACCAGCGCCCCGTTCTCCAGCGTGGCCAGATGATCGAAGGGGGTCTTGTCGTGGCTGGGAATCTCGAACGGTCGGTCGTCCTCGCTGCGCTCGAAGAGTTCTTCCAGGCTCGCCATGGGCCGGCGCCGGCGCAGGTCGATCACCAGATTGCGGGCGATGGTGAACAGCCAGGTGTCGAAGCGCGAGCGCCCGTTGAACTGAGAGCCGCGCATCAGCACCCGCATCCAGGTCTCCTGGAACAGGTCCTCGGCCAGTTCGCGGTTGCCGGTCAGATAGAGCAGATAGCGCAGCAGCCGGTGCTGGTACTGGAGGATCAGCCGGTCGATCAGCTCCGGATCGTGGCGCTTGAGGCCGTCGGCGACCAGGACGTTTTCCTGCCGAATCTGATCCGCCAACTGCAGGGCTGCGGTGCTCATGTCACCCTCACAGACGGGCGACCCCGGCCGGAAGACGCTGCCGGCAATGAGTTTTTCGACTTTTTCGCCAAAGTCCATGAACGCCTGCCAACGTGCGCCCGCTCTAACCCCGTGGACGCGCGTCCCCCGATAAGCTTCAGAGAATCAGTATACTTGCGGGACGTTCGGGCCTGGCAGGTTGATTGCGTTTAGGCCACCGATCTGCCCCTCCCACCGATCGGCCTTCAGCGTCCGCCGCGTGAGTAGCTCGTTTGGGGAGCTTGCAAAGGCGCAACCGATGCGTATAATCGCGGCGCTCGGAAAAACCCAATCGACATTCCGGGCAAAGCGGGCGGAGCGCGCCGGGCCACCAGGGCTGGCCCAGAGACGCAGCTTGCTCTCACGGATGTTTTCCGGAGCCGGCGCGTCACTCTGCCTCACGTTTCGCTGGATCGATTTCACTGCATCGATTTCCCCGGATTCTCAATGTGGCGTGCAAGGGCTTCTGAGCGGATGCCGTTGCCATCACTGACTTCATGCCGGATCTGCGTCGCTGATGTCCTGAGCGTTCCGGAGTGACGTGCTTTTCCCGGAGCGTCCGCGGCAGTATTTCGCCAACCGGAAAAGGAGAATCGGCTTATGAAATCCATTGGCAAAGCAGTACTTGCAGTATGCGTTTTAATCGTCGGCTGCCTCGCTGCTCACGCGCAGCCCAATACGTGCTACGGCACCAATTCGTGTATCAGCGAGGGTGAGGGCGGCAAATCTACCCAGCTCACGGCATTCGGTTTCAACGCGCTGGCAGGGAGCGAGGGCAGCTACGAGACGGGCGTTGGCTATGGTGTACTCCAGACCGGGGGCGGCAGCTATGACACGGCCCTCGGCTCCTTTGCGCTGTATAGCGCCAGCGGCGACAGCGCCAACACGGCCATCGGCTATCAGTCCATGTATGACACCAGCACCGGTTACGACAACTCAGCCCTTGGCTATGGCTCACTGTTTAACAACACCACCGGTCAGGGCAACAATGCCACCGGCTATAACGCGCTCTATCGAAACACGACAGGCAATGACAACACAGCCGATGGCTACGTATCGCTTGATGCGAATACTACCGGGGACAATAACGCAGCTTTCGGCGCGCTGGCGCTGAATCAGAACCAAACCGGCAGCTATAACGTGGCCATAGGTGACATGGCCATGACTGTCAGCAGCGAGGGCAGCTACAACGTGGCTCTTGGCTGGGATGCTCTCCAGAATACGGACGAGGGCAGCGACAATATAGCCATCGGCCCAGGCGCGCTCAATGGGAACTTCCTCGGAAGCTACAACATCGCCATCGGACCCAGCGCCGGGGTGAACATCGGTAACCAGTACACCACCAATACATACGACATCGACATTGCGAATGCAGGGAGCCTCAACGACGACGGCGTCGTTCGCATCGGCACTTCCGGCCAGCAGACCTCCTTCTATGCAGCCGGAATCTATGGCGTCGATGTCAGCGGCGCCGCTGTCTACGTCACCAGCAGCGGTCAACTGGGCGTCGAGAACTCCTCAATCCGCTACAAGAAGGACATTCGCGCGATGGCTGACGCCAGCGAGGGACTGTATCGCCTCCGCCCGGTTACCTACCGCTATAAGAAGGCCTTCGCCGACGGCTCCGACCCCGTCGAATACGGCCTCATCGCCGAAGAGGTGGCCAGGGTCTATCCCGATCTCGTGATCCGCAATGCCAACGGCAAGATTCAAACCGTGCAGTATCAAAAACTGGTCCCCATGATGCTGAATGAGATGCAGAAGCAGCATCGAGCCCTGGAAGAGCAGCAAGCTGAAATTCAGCAACTGCAAAAACAGGCAGCGGCATTGCCGATGCTGGAAAAACGGCTCGCGGCACTGGAAGCAGCACAGCAGCCGTCCAACAAACTGGAAGCCCGGTTAACAACGAACTAGGTCGCCTGATGCGAAGGGTGGCTTGTCCTCACAGGACAGCCACCTTTCACATATTCAAAGACGGGCCACCGCGTTCGCGCTCCCTCCAGCCATGCCGCGGGCGATCCGCGCTCCGCCAAACTGGAATAATCTGATCACAATGGAGATTCTTTACGGCCTCCATTCGGTGGAGGAAGCCCTGCGCTCCGGTTCGCGGCGGTTTGACCATGTCTGCGTGGCGCGCGAGCGGCACGATGAGCGGCTGGCGCAGGTGGCCGCGCTGTGCCGGGCGGCGGGCGTGAAGCTCCGCACCGAGCCCCGTGAAGCCCTGACCCGGCTGGCGCGCACGCCCGCGCATCAGGGCGTGGTGGCCGTCGTTCGCGAGCGGGAGTTCCTGGATGCCAAAGACCTGCTGGAAGGCCCGGAACCGCGCCTGGTCCTGGCCCTCGACGGCGTCGAAGACCCCCAGAACCTGGGCGCTCTCTTGCGCACCGCCGAAGCCGCCGGCGTTGACGGCGTCCTCTTTGCCGAGCGCCGTTCCGCTCCGCTCAGTGCGGTCGCCATCAAGGCCTCCGCCGGAGCCGCCGAGCATCTGCGCCTGGCCCGTGTGGTGAATCTGGTGCGGGCTCTGGAATTACTGAAGGAGCGCGGCCTCTGGGTCGTCGGTCTCGACGAGCGCGGCAGCCAGGACTACGACCAGTACGATTTCACCTCGGGCACGATTATCGTGCTGGGCCGCGAAGGCGCAGGCCTGCACGATCTGGTTCGCCGCACTTGCGACCATCTTCTGCGCATTCCCATGTCCGGCCAGGTGGCTTCGCTCAACGTCTCCGCCGCCGGCGCGGTTGTGCTGTTTGAGGCCGCTCGGCAGCGCCGCGCCGCTCGCGAGCCTCACCGCTCGCAGATTCGTCAGAAAGAGCAGCAGAAGGGCCTGGGTTCATGAAGTTTTGGCATTGGATGGCCGTCGTTCCGCTCGGCGGCTCACTCGTTTTTGCGCAGCAACCTCAGCAGCCTCAGGTTCTCTTCTCCGGCAAGCCGAAACTCGCGTCACAGCCCGCGGCGTCCGCGCCAATCACCAACGCCGAGCGCCGCGCTGTGGACATCGCAGCGTGGGACCTCGACGTGCATCTCGAACCGAGCCGGCAATCCATCGAGGCGCACGCCCGCCTGACGCTGCGCAACGCGGGCGCCGCTCCGCTTGCAGCCGTGCCGCTGCAGCTTACTTCCACGCTGCATTTTGAGGACGTCGGTTTCGCAGGCAGGCCGCTTGTCTTCTCCCAGACGATGCTGCCCAGCGATGCCGATCACACCGGAGCGCTCCGCGAGGCAGCCATCGCGCTGCCTCACCCGCTCGCTTCCGGTGCAGAAATCCATCTGACGATCGACTACGGCGGGACCATCCCCATCTCCGCCGAGCGCGTCACCGCCCTGGGCGCGCCTGCGGCGGTCGCAGTCGCTTCCGATTGGGATCGCATCTCGACCGGCTTCACCGGCCTGCGCGGATTCGGTGATGTCGTCTGGTACCCGGTCAGCTCGGTGCCCGCCGCTCTCGGCGATGGCGACAAACTCTTCGTAGAAATCGGACGCCAGAAGCTGATGGATCAGGACGCCACCATGACCCTGCGCGTCACCGATGAGTTCACTGGCGACCCGCCGAACGTGGCCCTGCTCAACGGCCGCTGGGTTCTGCTCAGCAAGCCGTCCGTGATGCCCACGACGGCGTACCCCGGCGTCATTACCTGCTCCTTACCGTCCACACGCCTTGGCTTTGCAGTGCCTTCGCTCTTCCTCGCGCGCCGCACTGAAACGGACGGGGACGGCATTCGCATCCTCGCCACCGCCACCGGCCAGGACCACGCCCAGGACTACATCGCCGCGGCCATGCGCGTCGAGCCGCTCGTGCAGCGATGGCTGGGCAATCAACCACACCCGAAGTTCACAGTGCTTGATTTGCCGGAAGCCGATGACGCACCCGCCGAAATCGGCAACGTTCTC
>JASHRH010000005.1 GCA_030037475.1 Acidobacteriaceae bacterium | reverse complement strand
ACACGGTGCCGAGCGTCCTCGCGCGCGCGCGCCGGCGTCACATCACTCGAGCGCGAGCTTTCTAAGAAACGATCGGCATGCTGCATATCACCGTAATCCCGCACAGGTTTCGCGGACGTGCGTCTTGCGATGGTACTTCGCCATTGAGCGAATTCACACTCGAACTGGTCTTGCGACGCCGCTGAACAGCCGATCGATCATCGAGAGATCGATGTGGGCGCCCGCGTCTCTTTGATTTCCGCGCAGCGCATCGCCTCTGCAGACCCCCATCATTGATTGGTTGATTCCGGATTCCAGTTCTGGATCAGCGTGATCGGCGCTGTGGCGCTCTCCGGCACCGTGTTGATGAGGAAGCGCCCATCGGGGCCGACGTCATAATTGCGCCCCGAGCTTGTTTCGCCGCCACCACCGGCAATCTGCGTCTGGAAAAGCTTCACCGGCGTGCCCACCGCAAGCCGGGCTCCGCTGGCGGTGATCGGCGCCGCCATCATCGCCCCTGACGGATCGATGTAGTAGACCTCCTTGCCGTCCGGCCGCCACGTAGGATAACGGCCGCCCGCGGTGGACACCTGCCACTGCACGGCATCGGAGGCTGCCTCCGAAATCCTGGCCCCCGGCGCGTGGAACGGGCGAACGTAAATCTCGAGTCGTCCGGATTCGTTCGACTGGTACGCCACCCATCGGCCGTCCGGCGAGAACACGCCCCAGGATTCGCCGAACGGCGTCTTCAGGAACACCGAGGGCGTGTGTGCCCCGACCATCGGGACGACCCAGAGGTCGCCTGTCAGCGGAGTACCGATCGAATACAGTAGGAATCGGCCGTCCGGCGACCAGCTGGTCGGCGTCACCTCCTGCTGCCCCGAGGCAACGACCAGCTGCGCGTCACCTACCGTCCCGTTGACGAGCTTCTGGTAAAGGCCGAAGGCATGGGATCTGTTGGAGGCGAACACGATCCGCGTGCCGTCGGGAGACCACAGGGGGAAGATGTCAATATTCGCACCGAACGTCAGGCGGCTCATGCGGGCGCCATCCAGCAGCCACAATTCCGGGCCGTGCCCTGTTCCGCGCATGACCACCACGCGCCGGCCGTCGGGTGCGACACGCGGAAGATATAGACCTCCGGCCGGCGAGATGACGCTGCCCAGCGCAGCGCCTGAGCGGTCGAACCACGTCAGTTGCGTGTTGGTAACCACAACGCCCCGGTAAGCCACCAGACCCGTCGCCGACACCGACACGGGGTTGACGAGAGCTCCCCCTGACTGCAAGCCGATGGCGAGCGTGACCGGCTTACCCGTGAGCGCAGCCTGCGTCACATCCAGTCGCTGGGCCACGAGCGCGCTACCCTGCACCCACAGCATCCAGCCGGTGGGCAGATACACCGGTCTGTTCGGCCCACTCGTCAGCCGCCTGGGAGCACCCCCCGTAAGATCGCCCAGGTAAATCCCGTCATCTCTCGCAAGGAACAGGAAATGGTGACCGTCGGGCAGGAAGAAGGGCCCAACCTGTCCAGTCTGTTTTGTCTCGAGCGTGTTGAGCGTGGTGACGGCCCGCGCCGCGCCCCCGGTCGCGGACACGCGCATCAAGGGACTCTCTGGGCTCGGCGCGAACAGGATGACGCCGGCCGCGCTCCACGTCCCGCCTCCCTCGAGAGGTGCAGGCGCCAGGGTCTGCGGCGCACCGCCGCCCAGATCGAGGCGCTTCAGCTCACCGTAAGCGAAGAAGCCAATCGAGCGGCCGTCGGGGGACCAGAAGGGATCGCTTGCGCCCTCTGTACCGGCAAGCGACTGCGCCGTGGTCGACGCCAGCGGCCGCAGCCACAGACGCGAGGCGCCATCGCCCGAGGCCACGAACACGATCTGCCGGCCATCGGGGGAGAGCGCGAAACTGTCGGGAAGTTGCGTGGCGGGCGTGACGATGTCGGTGCGAATCTCTGGCGGCGGTGCAAGGCGCAGATACCTCACCGTGGGCACCAACAGCACGGCGATGAGAATCGCCATGGCGGCCACGATCCAGCCCAGCCGTCGAGCCCTCTGCATGCTTGTCGCTGCGGCAGGCGGTGTGATTGCGGAGGCCGCTTGCTCTGCCGCCGCCGCTGCCTCCGGGTCCAGGATCGCCCGCAGCGCCGTCACCAGGCGCGTCGCGTCGTTGTGAAAGTCCGGGTCCGGCCGCACCTCGATCGACTGGCGAAACACCAGCGAGCTCAAGGATCCCGGCAGATCCGCGGCGACCGGCAGCTGTGCATGACCGACCAGCACCGGCACCACGGGGATGTCGCGCGCGAGTGCAGTCTCCAGCTCGATCCGCACGAAGTCCTCCGGATCCTCCAGCCGCCGCTGCCCTGCGGTGTCGCGCGCCTGCGTCCAGTGCGGACCCACGATGGCGAGCATCACCCCGCAGTGGCCCACGATGTCGTTCAGATGCCCGCGGAAATCCCGTCCCAGCGGAATCGAATCCACATCCTTGAACACCTGCGCTTTGCCGAACCCGGCGACGAGGCGATCGTAGATACGCCCCGTGGCGTCCGGGCTATCGCTGCGGCGGTAGCTGATGAA
>JASHRH010000307.1 GCA_030037475.1 Acidobacteriaceae bacterium | reverse complement strand
AGGTGCTTATCCTCGTACTGTGCGCCAAAGAAGGTGCAGCCGAGATCGAAGTAGCCGCCCATCAGCATGATTTTCAGCTTCGGATTGTGCTTCATCGCCATGGCCAGGTCGGGCATCACGTTCACGCTGGCCGCCCAGCCGCGGTCGCCCGGAGGCGTGTGCTTCAGGTCCCAGTGAAAGTCGGGGCCGTAGGCGCTGGGTTTGTAGGTCTGGTTCAGACCGTATTTCAGCGTGTCGCGGGTGTACTCATTCACCGCCGTATCATAAGCGGAACCGAGCGCGGAGCCGAAGGGGTCGTACTGAGCGGACTCGCTCAGCGGGTCGAGGTCGGGTCCCTGGTAGCGCGTGTCGAGGCGGCCAGTGGTGATACCCTCTTCCGACTGTAGCTCCTTGGAGAACTCGCCACCGCTCACGCGCAGGTCGGCTTTGATCCAGTAGGCTGCGGGGACGCCGGTAAAGCTCTCGAGCTTCGCAGCGATGGCCTGCTCCTGCTCTTTCGGCAGGTCAGAACCCTGAAGCAGCGCCGACGCATACGGACCGAGCGCAAAATTCTCCACCTGGGTGAGCCAGGGAAAGAGCGTCGCAGGCTGGTTGGGCACGCGGTGGTGGTACCACGCTGTCGCGGCCATCGAAGGCAGAGCGAGGAAGTAGCCGTTCTCCGTACCGGGATCTCCCTGTGGACCGTCGGCGCTGTCGTCGAAGTTCAGAATCTGCGAGAGAAAGATGGAGCCGTTCAGGTCGAGATGCTGGCCCAGCAGATTGGTCAATACAGCGGTGCGCGTGGTGCCGTAGCTCTCGCCAAACAGAAACTTAGGCGAGTTCCAACGGTTGTACTTGGTCAGGAAGCGGCGAATAAAGCGATCGAAGGCGTGCGCATCCTGGTCGGTGCCATAGAAGGCCTTCGCAGCGTCTCTGCCGTAGATGCGGCTGAAGCCGGTTCCGGGCGCGTCGATGAAGACGAGATCGCTGGCGTCGAGCAGGCTGTTCTGATTGGGAATGAGTTGATAGGGCGCGCCCTCCGGGTGCGTAACGTCCTGCGGCAGGACCACGCGCACCGGGCCGAAGGCTCCCATGTGGAGAAACATCGTGGAGCTGCCCGGGCCGCCGTTGTAGAGGAAGGTGATGGGCCGGTCCTTCGGCGGATTCTTCTCGAAGTAGGCGACGTAATACATGCGCGCCGAAGCGGGGCGTTCGGCAGCATCAGCGGATAGGCCCGGCTCGGAGCCCGGCAGGTAACGGCCATCCAGATCGATGTTTATATCCTGCGCGTCGGAGGAGCCGACGACCAGCGTGCCGGCGACGGCGGTGTATTCGATGGTCTGGTCGCCGACGGTGACGGAACCCTGCGTGATGGAGTCGGGCTCAATCTGCGGTGCGGCCCAGGCGGAATCGGTCTGAGCGATGGCTTGGTGCTGTGCGCGGGCCGTGGGTGCGACGACGAGGCCGGCAAGGAGCAGCACGCATGCGGGAATACTGATGCGCTGAAACATTTCGGGAAAGCCTCCTGAACGATAGCGATGCCGTGCGGAAGTATACCGGAGCGCATGTCCGGTTCGCAGGTCAGCGTCACTTTTGACGATCTCGCCCGCTGGGCGACAATTCCCACTCACTCCCGGCGGAGGGTGGTGATGGGATCGACGCTGGCGGCGCGGCGAGCCGGGATCCATGCCGCTGCGATTGCCAGCAGGACCATCAGCAGGGCCACGGCGGTGAAGGTCAGCGGGTCCACGGTGCTGACACCATAGAGGAAGCTGCGCAGCATCTGCGAGGCCAGGGCCGCACCGGCAAGACCCACCACGCAGCCACCCAGAGACAGCAGCAGGCTCTGGCGGATGATGCTGCTCAGGACCTGCCCGCGCTGCGCGCCCAGGGCCAGGCGAATGCCGATCTCGCGCGTGCGCCAGTTCACCGTGTACGCGATGAGGCTGTACGCGCCCACGCCCCCGATGATGACAGCCAGCGCGCCAAAGGCCAGCAGCAGCAAGGCCAGCGAGCGCGGCGCGGCTTCCGACGTGGCAATGACCTCGTTGAGGGAGCGGACGCGGGTGACGGGCGCCTGCGAATCGATGGCCGTCACCGTCTGCTGCAACTCCGAGGCAGCATCGGATGCAGTGGCATGCGTGCGGAGGAGAACGTACATGACAGGGCGCTCGTTCGACGCTGTCATGGGGAAATACGCTTCGTCGCCAAAGGGCGCGGCAAGCGTGCCGTCGCGGGTGTTGCTGACGACGCCGACAACGACGGAGGAGAGACTGGGCAGCCATTCTGCCGGCCTTGGCTCATCCATGACGTTGATCAGGTGCATGCCGACGGGGTCCTGATGCGGCCAGAGATGCTCGGCCATGTGCTGATTGATGACGACAGCATGGCTGACGCCGGAAGCGTCCTGCGCGTCGAGAAGGCGGCCGCGGACCAGGTTCATGCCGAGGGTGGAAAAGTAGCTGGGAGAGACGACGCGTCCCGTCGCGAGCAGGGCTCCCTGACGGGCGTCGCGCGGGTGTCCCTGCGCGTCGTAGACGTAGCTGCCCAACTGTCCCTGAAGCGGCAGCGTGCCGGTGAGGGCGACGCTCTCTTCGCCAGGCAGTCCCTGAAGCCGATCGAGCAGCGAGGTGAAGAAGGCCTGACAACGGCCGGGAGCGGGCGCGCCGGGGGTGACGTGAGGATCGGGACAGGTGTTCTCGTCGAGGGAGACCTGCGCGGTGACGATG
>JASHRH010000306.1 GCA_030037475.1 Acidobacteriaceae bacterium | reverse complement strand
CGACAACTATCACCAGCTCAAGGATCTGGCCCGCTCGCTCAGCCTGCATACCGTGTGCGAGTCGGCCCGCTGTCCGAATATCGGCGAGTGCTGGAATCAGCGGACGGCGACCTTCATGATGCTGGGGAATCTCTGCACGCGCCATTGCGGTTTCTGCGCCGTCCCCAAGGGCCGGCCGCTCCCCATCGACTTGGACGAGCCCCGGCGCGTGGCCGAAGCCGTCGCCGCGCTTGATCTGAAGCATGCCGTGATCACCAGCGTGAACCGTGACGACGATATCCTGGGGGGCGCCCGCATCTTTGCCATGGTGATCGAGGAGATCCGGCGCCAGGCGCCAGGCTGCCAGGTGGAAGTGCTGATCCCGGATTTCCAGGGCAACGAGGAAGCGATCCGCATGGTTGTCGAAGCCCGTCCGGAGATCCTGAATCACAACACGGAGTCGGTGCCGCGCCTCTACCGCGTCGTCCGCTCGGGCGCGCGCTACGAGCGCACGCTGCGCCTACTGGAATTTGCGAAGCAGATCGAGCCGAAAACCGTCACCAAATCCGGCGTGATGGTTGGCTTGGGAGAGGAGATGGACGAGCTGCTCCAGGTGTATCGCGACCTCGCCGCAGCCGGCGTGGACGTCCTGACCATCGGCCAGTATCTGCGGCCCTCCAGGGATCATCTCCCCATCGCGCGTTACTACACGCCCGATGAGTTCGCCTTCATGAAGCAGGAGGCGCTGCGCATGGGCTTCCGCCACGTGGAATCGGGCCCGCTGGTGCGCTCCTCCTACCATGCGCACGAACAGGCCGACGCCGCCGAGACCAGCGCCGTCCGGGTGGTGATGTAGCGCTTCCCGGCGCGTACAATACTCGTTTTGAGCCTCATCCAGGAAGGATGGACCCTATGGCACCTTCTGTGATGGCGGGCGTTCCCGCCCTGAAAGAAGCCTACGCGCAGCTGCGCAGCCGCATGGACAAAGCCGTCGCCGATTTCCAGACCAACCTTGCCTCCGTGCGCACCGGCCGCGCCTCCATCCACATGCTCGACCAGGTAAAGGTCGATTACTACGGCACGCCAACTCCGCTGAATCAGGTGGCGCAGCTCACCACGCCCGACGCGAACATGCTGGTGATTCAGCCGTGGGACGCGAGCCTGATCGCCGAGATCGAAAAGGCGCTGCGTACCTCGGACCTCGGTTTCAATCCCAACAACGACGGCAAGCTGGTGCGCGTGCCCGTTCCGCCCATGACCGAGGAGCGTCGGCGCGACGTGGTGAAGCACTTGCATCGCGTGCTCGAGGATCACCGCACTGCGGTGCGCAACATCCGGCGTGACGGCAACGACCTCATCAGGAAGGCTTCGAAGGACAAGAAGATCTCCGAGGACGAGGAGAAGCGTTCGCTTGACGAGATTCAGAAGCTGACCGACGAAGAGATCAGGCGCATGGAGGAAATGGCGAAAAAGAAAGAAGCAGAAGTGATGCAGGTCTGAGAAAACGCCAATCCTTCAGGAATACAAAGGCCCGCTTTGCGCGGGCCTTGTCTGTTTTCGAGGGAGGTGCGCTACTTGGCGGAATCGCACCTTCAGTGCGCTTTCGAGGCAGTGGAATTCTGATGTGGTCCCCCGCAGCCAATCGAAAGTATAGATGCGGTGAAATACAAATCCGCGCAGAAATCCGGCGCAGGCGCGGACCGCGGCGGCAAATTCGATGGAAAATCTACATCGCGTAGGCGGCGCGTTCCAGCTCCTGCTGCATGAGCTCGAGCGAACAGCCACCCTCCAGGCGCTGCACCAGTTCGCGGACGGCTTCGGGATCGGCCCCGTAACCACGTCCGGAGAGGAACGTGGTGACCAGCTCCGCCGCTTGCCAGGAATCCATGCTGGACTGTAGCAGCTCTGTACGCAGCCCGGCCAGTTCGGCCACCGGGAACTTCTCGATTCTGCTCTCGCCGGCCATGGTTCCCCCTAAGCGCCCCCGAACCTCGCGCACGTTTCAGCTCCTTGTTCTGGTTAGACACGGGTTTCACCGGGATGTGTTGCTATATCCAATGAAAAGAGCGGAAGAGATGGGGGCGTAGACTGGCAGATATGGTGCACGGCAATGAAGACAATCCGGATCCGCACAGCGGCCCGTCGTGGATTCTCATACTTCTGATGATCCTGCTGGCCATGCTGGTGGCCACCGGCATTGCCTGGGCCTTCATTGACCCCATGCTGCACCCGAAATGATGCGACCCGTGAGGAGATTCGGACGGCGAGGTTCACGGCGGGCCAGGATCTCCGGCTGTTCGGTCTCCGACATAAAATCAGATGGGAATTTCCCCTGCATCCGAGCGCGAGGATGGGAAACGCATGTTGCGAGTGGGACTCACTGGCGGATTGGGCAGCGGCAAGTCGAGCGTGGCGGCCATGTTCCGCAAATGCGGCGCAACTGTGCTGGAAGCCGATGCGATCGCGCGCGAGCTCATGCAGCCCGGGCGCGAGACGTACGACCTCATCGTGGAGAGATTCGGACCCGGCGTGGTGCGGCCGGATGGTTCGCTGAACCGCGCTCGTCTGGCCGAGCTGGCCTTCCGCGAAGGACGGCTGGGGGAATTGACCCGCATCGTGCATCCGCCCACCATTGCCGAGCAGGAGCAACGGATGCGGGAGGTTTTCGCGCGCAATCCGCGGGCTGTGGTGCTGGTGGAGTCGGCTCTGATCTTCGAAGCCGAGGCCGGCGGCACCGCGCCGGGCTGGCGCCGGCGCTTTGACCGCATCGTTCTGGTGACCGCGCCGGATGAGCTGAAGATCCAGCGGTTTTTGGCGCGTGCCTTGCCGATCGGCGCAGGCCCGGAGCAGCGAGCGCAGGCGGAGCGCGATGCGCGCGCGCGGCTGGCGGCGCAGATCCCGGACAGTGCCAAAGCGCCGTGCTGCGATTACGTCATCGATAACTCCGGCACGCTGGACGCCACGCGCGCTCAGGTGGAGCACGTGGCCCGGGAGCTGCACGCGGCATCCGAAACATGCCCACCCTCCTCGATACAATGAGGCGAACGCTATGACCTTCCGCAGAATTATCCTGGTTCTCCTTTTCATCGGAGCCTTCTGGTATCTCACCAGCCATTCCCTTTTCCACCGCCGCGGCCTTGCGGCTGGTAACTCGCCCCTCGAGCTCACTGAGGCGCAGGCTGCCCCGGAGTACACGCCGGCGGAGATAAACAACATCGATGTCTACAAGCGCGTGGTGCCGTCGGTGGTCAACATCACCGCGGGCACCGTCACGCTGGACTTCTTCTACGGCTTCGTTCCTCAGGAAGATCAGGGCTCGGGCTTCATTCTGGACAGGCAGGGACACATCCTGACGAATTACCACGTCATCGCCAACGCGCAGAAGATCGAGGTGCAAACCTCCGATAAGCGCCGCTATCAGGCGCGGCTGATCGGCGGTGACCGGCTGCACGATCTCGCCCTGCTGCAGATCGACGCGTCCAGTCTGCAGCCCGCCGTCCTGGCCAGCTCGCGCGATTTGCAGGTGGGTCAGCAGGTGTACGCCATCGGCAATCCGTTCGGCCTGTCCGGAACCATGACGACCGGCATCATCAGCGCCATTCGTTCCGTGCGCGGGCCGGAGAGCGCGCCCATCGAGAACGCCATCCAGACGGATGCCGCGATCAATCCAGGCAACTCCGGTGGCCCGCTGCTCAACTCACACGGCGAGGTCATCGGCATCAACACCATGATTGCCCAGAACGGCGCGGAGCAAAATGCGGGCATCGGCTTCGCCATCCCCATCGATACCGCCAAGGCGGTGCTCCAGGATCTGCAGAAGTACGGCCATGCGCGGCGCCCGTCTCTGGGCGTTCGCACATTGGCCATCGGCCCCGATCTGGCGCAGCAGATGGGCCTGCCCGCCAGCTATGGTCTGCTGATTGAGAGCACGCAGCCGGGTGGTGCGGCGGACCGTGCCGGCCTGCGCGGCGGCAATCAGATGGCCTACCTGGGCAACATGCAGATTTCCATCGGCGGCGATCTGATTGTCGCCATTGACGGCCAGCCGGTCACCGACTCGCAGGACATCGCCGAAATCATGGACAGGCGCCAGCCCGGCGACGCCGTCACGGTGACGTTCTACCGTGGCCAGCGAAAGATGACCGCGCGCGTCGTGCTGGGCGAAGCGAACCAGCAGGCGAGCTGATGAGCCCAAACCCGCAAAGGTGGACCGCCGCGGAAATCCCTGCGCAGGCGGGTAAGCTGGCTCTGATTACGGGTGCGAACAGCGGGATCGGCTGCCAAACCGCGCTGGAGCTTGCGCGCGCCCGGTGTGGGGTGATCCTGGGCTGCCGCGATCGGATCAGGGGAGATGCCGCCCGCGCCCATATTCTCGCCCTGGTTCCTGCCGCGCACGTGGAGGTGCTGGCGCTCGATCTCGCCAGCCTTGAATCTGTGCGCGCCGCGGCTGATCGGTTTCTCTCGACGGGGCGGCATCTCAGCCCGCTCATCAACAATGCCGGCGTGCTGGCGCCCCCGCGTCGTCAGCTCACGCGCGACGGATTCGAATTGCAGTTCGGTACGAATCACCTCGGGCACTTCGCGCTCACGGGGCTGCTCCTGCCCGCACTGCTTTCGCCAGACGCGATACCAGGCGCTGCGCCGTCGCGCATCGTCACAGTCAGTTCGATCGCGCATCGCGGAGCAGCGATGGATTTCGCTGACCTGCAGTGGGAACGCGGCTATCGTCCCTGGCCGGCCTATCGGCGATCGAAGCTCGCGAATCTGCTCTTCGGTTTCGAGCTCGAGCGTCGTCTGGAAAAAGCGCGCGCCGCGGCCTTCAGCGTGGTTGTCCATCCTGGCGTCTCCAGCACCAACCTGTTCGCCGCCGGGCCAGGTCAGGGCCATGGGCTGATCGCCAGGCTCACGCCTGCTGTCATCGCGCTCTTCGCGCAGTCCGGCGCGCAGGGCGCTCTGCCCACGCTCTATGCGGCTACCGCGCCTGAGATCCGCGGCGGCCATTTCTACGGCTGCGATGGATTCCGCGAAATGCGCGGCTATCCCGTGGAAGTTCGCGCGGAAACCCAGGCCTATGACGAGGCCATGGCGGCAAAGCTGTGGGAGGTTTCAGAGAATCTGACCGGGGTGAAGTATCCGCTGCCAGAGAGTCAGCCGTGACGCGGATAACGTCGGTTCTCTGCGCCGCGACCACGAATCCAGGTAAGCTGCGCGACTTTGCAGTGGCTGCCGCCGAGGGCGGATTCACCGTCGAGCCGTTGCCGGGGCTGCGAGAAATGCCGGCTCCGGACGAGAATGAGCCGACCTTCGAGGGCAATGCACGGCTGAAGGCGGAGTACTATAGCCGCCTCGCGCGAGAAGGCGCGCTGGTGCTCGCTGATGATTCAGGACTGGAGGTGAACGAGTTGAACGGCGCGCCCGGCGTGCGCTCGGCGCGTTATGCGCAGGATGCTGGCTACGCGCCGGATCCCGATAGCCGTCGCGATCTCGGCTGGCTCGGCGCCGACGCCGCCGACATCCGCAACAACCTCTGTCTGCTGGAGCAATTGCAAACTGCGGCACAGCGCGCAGCCCGCTATCGCTGCGTGCTTGCCCTCGCCCGCGCCGGCGCAACGCTGGCTACCGCCGAGGGCGCCGTCGAAGGCGAAATCCTCAGGACTCCACGCGGTACCGGCGGCTTTGGCTACGACCCGCTCTTCTGGCTGCCGGAGCTGGGACGCACCATGGCTGAGATTTCGCTCGAGGAAAAGCACATGCTGAGCCACCGCGGACGCGCCTTTCGCGCGCTGCTGCCCAGGCTCCGGCAGATTCTGAGCTAGAGCGAACCCAGCGAAGGTGTATCTCAGAGCCGCAGTCCTCGACGCGGCTTTCCGCCGAAGAAACCGGGGCCCCCGGCACGCCAGCTTCAGGCGTGCCGGGGTGGAAAGAAAGCCGCACTGAACCGACCTTAAAAAGACACAGCATCGCTGGTTTCGCCCTGGGCTGTATCGACATATAGCTTCG
>JASHRH010000029.1 GCA_030037475.1 Acidobacteriaceae bacterium | reverse complement strand
CGAGCACCTGTCCGTCGCGGTGCGCGAGGCGTTCGTGCGGCTCTACGAGGAGGGGCTGATCTATCGCGGGGCCTACATCGTGAACTGGTGCCCGCGCTGCCAGACGGCGATCAGCGATCTGGAAGTGGCGCACGAGGAGCAGCAGGGCAAACTGTGGGAAATCAGGTATCCAGTGGTGGGAGCGGCCGGTGAGTTTGTGACGGTGGCGACGACGCGGCCGGAGACGATGCTGGGCGACGTCGCGGTAGCCGTGCATCCGCTGGACGAGCGCTACCAGAAATATCTGGGCAAAAAGCTGAGGCTGCCGCTGACCGATCGCGAAATTCCAGTGATCGCCGATGAATGGGTGAAGTCGGACTTTGGGACGGGTGCGGTGAAGGTGACGCCGGCGCACGATCCGAATGATTTCGAGATCGGGAAACGACATGGGTTGCCGGCCATCAACGTGATGGACGAGACCGCGCACATGAACGACGAGACGGGCGCATACGCGGGGCTGGATCGGTATGCGGCGCGGAAGAAAGTGCTGGAAGATCTGGAAGCGCAGGGGTTGCTGGGCGCGGTGCGCGAGCACGTGAACACCATCGGTAAATGCGACCGTTGCAAGACGGTGGTGGAACCGCGGCTTTCGACGCAGTGGTTTGTGGCGGTGAACAAAGAGCCGAACGGCGGCGGCGCATCCATGGCCGAGCTGGCGCGGCGCGCGGTACGCGAGGGACACATCCGCATTACGCCGGAGCAGTATTCGAAGGTGTACCTGAACTGGATGGACAACCTCTACGATTGGTGCATTTCGCGGCAACTCTGGTGGGGACATCGGATTCCGGTGTGGCACTGCGCGGCGTGCGGGATGATGACGGTGGCGCGGCAGGATCCCACGGCGTGCACGCACTGCGGCAGCGCCGAGATTGTACAGGACCCCGATGTGCTGGACACGTGGTTTTCGTCGGGACTGCTGCCGGTGACGGTGTTTGGCTGGCCGCGGCACGAGCGGGACTTCGACGTGTTCTACCCGACGCAACTGCTGGTGACGGGCTTCGACATCCTGTTCCTCTGGGTTTCACGGATGATTATGCTGGGGTGCTGGTTCAGCCGGGATATCCCGATGGCCGATGGATCGAAGCGCGAGGCGAAGGACACGGTGCCCTTCCACAAGGTGTACATCCACGCGCTGGTGCGGGATGCCGAGCGGCAGAAGATGTCGAAGACGAAGGGCAATGTGATCGACCCGATCCACATTGTGGAGCATTACGGGACCGATGCGGTGCGATTCACGCTGGCCTCGATGGCGTCGCCGGGAACGGATATCGCGTTCAGCGAAGCGCGGACGGAGGGATATCGGGCATTTGCGAATAAGATCTGGAACGCGGCACGGTTCATCTTCATGAATGTAGAGAAGGCGCGAGAGGCGGGAATCGAGGTGGATCGGGCGGCGCTGGGCGCGATGCCGGCGGTTGCGGACAATGCCCCGATTGAGGCGCGGTGGATTGTGGCGCGGCTGAATTCTGAGGCCGCAGAGGTGAATGCAGCGCTGGGCGAGTATCGGTTCCACGAAGCGGCGAATACTATCTACCAGTTTTTCTGGGGTGACTTCTGCGACTGGTATCTGGAGATTGTGAAGCTGCGTCTGGACTTCAGCGAGGAATCTGATCGCGCTGCCGTGAAGGCTGCGCTGACGACGCTCTTGCAGACATTTGAGGCGGCGCTGCGGCTGCTGTCGCCGTTTATGCCATTTTTGACAGAGGAGCTGTGGCACGCGGTGTATCGCATGGCCTGTGAGTCTGAGCCGCCGACGAAGAGCATTGCGCTGACAAGGTATCCGCAGGGCGCAGCGCATACAGATGATGCGGCAGATCGCGATTTTGCGCTGCTGCAAGAGTTGATTGTTACTGTGCGCGCGCTGCGCAAGGACATTGGCGTGGAGGAGAAGCTGGCGGTGCCGATCCGGATTTGGGCGACGCAGGAGAGGCTGTCCTTCGGCACAAACGCAGAGATTATCCAGCGGCTGGCACGGGTGACGGAAATTCGCACGGCGGAGGCGCTGAGCGAAGGAACGGGAATGCGCTCAACGCCGAACTTCGACGTGCAGGTGATTTACGAAAAGACAATCGATACCTCCGCCGAACGAGAGCGTCTGGCCAAAGAACTGGCGAAACAGCAGAAGACGCTGGCGTCGGCGGAAAAGCAGCTCGGCAATCCGGCTTTTCTTGCGAAGGCGCCGGCGCATATCGTGGAGGGTTTGAGAAAGCAGGAAGCAGATACGCGGCTGCTGATCGAGAAGACACGGAAGGCTCTGGAGGAACTGGGATGAGCGAGTCCTCTCAGGGGCTGAAGCCCGGTTGAAATTGGCGGATTTGACGGCACGGCTGAAGCTGTGCTCCTTCAGGACATGAAAAGCGGAATTGCAGGGTAGACGACGATGGAATGGAAGAGCCGGCGAATTGAGGCGATTCTGGAGCAGGCGCTGGTGGAAGACCGCGCCACCAACGACGTCACGACGGAGGTGACCATCGATCCGGGGCTGCGGGCCTCGGCGACGATCCTGGCGCGGGAAGACTGCGTGCTGTCGGGGGTGGGGTGCATCCCGCGCTTCCTCGCGATCTTCGAGCGTCTGGATGGGCGGAGCAGCGGGCGATTCGAGGTCATCAGCCATCCGGAGATTTTCGACGGCGTGCGGCTGCACAAGGGGCAGGCGATCGCCGTGATCCGGCACAACGCGCGCGTGCTGCTGGGGTGCGAGCGCGTGACGCTGAACCTGATGCAGCGGATGTGTGGGATTGCGACCGTGACGCGACGCTATGTGGAGACGGTGGAGGAGACGGGCGCGAAGATTCTGGACACGAGGAAGACCATCCCCGGGCTGCGCATTCTGGACAAATACGCGGTGCGCTGCGGTGGCGGCGAGAACCACCGCGTCGATCTGTCCGACGGAATTCTGATCAAGAACAATCACATTTCGCTGGGCGGCGGCATCGAGAAAGTGCTGGAGCGGGCGCGCGAACGGCGCAAACCGGGACAGACGCTGGATATCGAAGTGCGCACGCTGGACGAGTTGACCGTGGCGCTGGACAACGGCGCGGAGTCGCTGCTGCTGGACAACATGACGCCAGCCGATGTGAAAAAGGCCGTCGCGGTGGTGCGGGAGCGCGGGCTCGATATTCCGATGGAAGCGTCGGGCGGGATCACACTCGAAAATGTGAGGAAATACGCGCTGGCTGGACCGGATTACATTTCGGTGGGCGCGCTGACGCATTCGGCGGTCGCAGTGGATTTGTCGATGCGGATCACGGCGGAGTTGTATTGAACACAGCAGACAGCGGCCAGCAGACAGCGGTCAGCGACCCATTCGATCTGGAGACGCTGGAGGCGGCACTCAGGGGATCGCGGTTCGCGGGGAAGCTGCATTTCTTTCCCTCGATCGGCTCGACTAATACCTGCGCGACAGGACAGGCTGACGCGGGCGCGCCGGACGGCAGCGTGTATTTTGCCGATGAGCAGACGGACGGCAGGGGACGCGGCGCGCATACATGGGAGTCGGCCGCGGGGGCAGGGCTCTATGTGAGCGTGCTGCTGCGGCCGCGACTCGCGCCGACTAACGCGCTGTGGCTCTCGCTGGCGACGGGATTGGCGGTGCAGAGCGCGGTGCGGCAAGTGACCTCGCTCGAAGCAGACCTGCGCTGGCCCAACGATCTGCTGCTGGGCAGACGAAAATTCTGCGGGATTCTGACGGAGCTGAACGCAGAGAATCCTGTCTCGTCTGCGCGCGTGACGGAGATGGCGACGCAGATCAGGCATGCGGTGGTGGGCATTGGGATCAACGTGCATCAGGCGGAGTTTCCGGCGGAGCTGCGCGGGATCGCCACCTCCCTGAGAATCGAAACGGGGCGCGAATGGTCGCGGCAGGAGCTGCTGGTGGCGTTGCTACAATCGCTGGAGAACGAAGTGATGGCGCTGACGGAGGCTGGGGAGCGTGCGGCCCAGTCGATTTGCCGAAGGCTGGAAGCGGGATCGACGTGGATTCGCGGCAAGCGCGTGCGCATCGAGGAACGCGGCGACGGAGACGGCGGATTTGCCGGGGTGACGGAAGGGCTCGATGCGCGCGGATTTCTGCGGGTGCGCACACCAGAGGGGATGCGCACCGTGCTTTCCGGCGGAGTTCGGGAAGGCTGAGGAACGGGAGTTGCCATGCTGCTGGTGCTGAACGTGAACAACACCAATACGGTGATCGCACTGTATGCGCTGAGCGCGAATGGGCTGACGGATGGCCTGCGCGCGACGTGGCGCATCAGCACGCGGCAGTCGCAGACGGCCGATGAGTACGGCATCCTGGTGCGCAGCCTGCTGGCCAGCGAAGGCGTGGAGAGTGGCGCCATCCGCGGCATCGCGATCGCGTCGGTCGTGCCTCAGATCGACTGGATCCTGCGGCAGTTCTGCGAGCGGTACTTTCGTCTGAAGCCGCTGTTTATCGAGCCGGGCGTCAGGACAGGCCTGCCCATCGTGACGGACAATCCGGGCGAGGTGGGCGCGGACCGCGTGGCGAACTGCGTGGGGGCGTTCCACCTGTACGGCGGGCCGACGATTGTGGTGGATCTGGGAACAGCGACCAATTTCGACGTGGTGTCGAAGAAGGGGGAATTTCTGGGTGGAGCGATCGCGCCGGGGCTGACGATCTCCGCCGAGTCGCTGTTTGCGCGGGCGGCGCGGCTGCCGAGGGTGGAAATTCGGCGGCCAGCGAAGATCATCGGGACAAATACGGTGGACAATTTGCAGATCGGATTGTTCTGGGGACACGTGGGGCTGGTGGATTCGATTCTGGAGCGGATGATCGCGGAGCTGGGCGCGGAGACGAAGTGTGTAGCCACGGGCGGAGTGGCGCAGCTAATCGCACGCGAGTCGAAATACATTTCGGAAGTGAACGAGGGACTGACGCTCGAAGGGCTGCGGCTGATCTACGATCGGAACCACACGGCAGACCGCGCCCGCGGCGGGCGCAGCACGGGAGCAGGCGAGAAGCAGGCGGCGCGCACGCCGGACGCATAAGCTTTTGGAAAATTACTTCAACTACTTCACGGAAATTGAGGAACTGTTCCAGCAACGGCGGGGGACGCTGCTGCTGCTGTCGACACTGGACTGGGCGCTGATCGAAACATGGCGCGAGGCGGGAATTCCGCTGGAGGCGGTGCTGCGCGGGATCGACGCCGCCTTTGATCGCTACGATGCGCGGAAGGCGCGAGCGCATGTGCGGCGGATCAACGGGCTGGCGTGGTGCGCGCAGGAAGTGATGACCGCGGCGGAAGAGATGCGCGAGGCCAGCGTGGGCGCGGCAAAGCCCCAGACGGATGCCGCGCGCGCGGGGCTGGAGCAGGAGCGCGTGGCGTCGCACCTGATGGAAGCCGCGGCAAAGCTGAAGAGCGCGAAGGTGAGCGGGCTGGCCGCTGAAACAGCAACGGAGACTGCGGAGCGACTGATGGGGCTGGCGCAGTCGGTGCGTGAGCCGGCGCCGGAGCGGAACCTGAATCTGGAAGATCTGGAGCGGACGCTGACGGCGCTCGAAGACAAGCTGCTGAATGCGCTGCTGGCGACAGCGACAGAGGAAGAGCTGACGGGGCTGCGGGAGCAAAGCGCGCGGGAGATCGCTCCGTACCGGCGGCGGATGCAGGCACTGCAGATCCGGCAGATCGAACAGCAGTTCCTGAACAAGCGGCTGCTGGAGCAGCACGATGTGCCGCGGCTGAGCCTCTTCTACATGAGGCAGGATTGAAACTGCGCATCGAAAAAGCGGTGTACGGCGGCGCGGGACTGGCGCGCGTTGAGGGCAAGACGGTGTTTGTGCCGTTCACGCTGCCGGGCGAGACGGTGGAAGCGCGGGTGACGGAGAACAAGCGCAGCTACTCGACGGCAGAGCTGGAAGCGGTGACCGAGCCGAGCGCGGCGCGCGTGACGGCGCTCTGCCCTTGCTTCGGCGCGTGCGGCGGATGCCACTATCAGCATGCGGAGTATGCGGCGCAGGTGGAGATGAAGACGGCAATCCTGTGCGAGACGCTGGAACGCGCGCGGGTAAAGGACATTCCGGAAATTGCGAAGGTGACGGCGGAGCCGTTCGGGTATCGGAACCGGGTGCGGCTGCATGTGGAGCGGAATCCGTTCAGGTTCTGTTACAAAAAGCGGAATTCGCACGCGAATCTGGCGGTGAATGCGTGTCCGATCGCGGCGCCGGTGCTGCAGCGAACGATAGAAGGGCTGAACCGCGAGGGCGACAGGCTCGGACTGGGCGAGTGGGCGCGGGAGATCGAGCTGTTTACGAACGCCGATGAGTCGGCGATGCTGATGGCGCTGTGGACGGAGCGCCGCGCGGACGAAGCGGAGCGGGCATTGGAGTCCGCCTGGCCACGGCTGCGGAAGATTGTGCCGGAGCTGGCTGGAGCTGGAGTGTTTGCGCTGGAGAAGGGACGGCGCGCGGCGCGAGCGTTGACACAGGTTGGCGAGGATTCACAGCAATATCGCGTGTGCGGGCGCGAGTATCGGGTAAGCGCGGGGTCGTTCTTCCAGGTGAACCGGTTTTTGATTGAGCGGCTGGTGGAGCTGGTCACCGCGGGCGAGAGCGGCGGCGCGGCGTGGGATTTGTATGCGGGCGTGGGCTTATTTTCGCTTCCGCTGGCGGAGAGTTTTGCGGAGGTGACGGCCGTGGAGACAGCGGCGCACGCGGTGCGCGATTTGCGGGAGAACCTGCGCGGAACGAATCATCGCGTAGCAGGTGCCGAGACCCTGGCGTTTTTGCGCCAGGCGGTGGAACGGCAGGCGGATGCACCGGATCTGGTGGTGGTGGACCCGCCGCGGGACGGGCTGGGAGCGGCGGTTACGACACTTTTGGGAAAGATTCGGCCGCGACGCATTACTTACGTTTCCTGCGATCCGACAACGCTGAGCCGCGACCTTGCTGCGTTGCTAGAATCCGGCTATCGCCTCGCCCAAATGCATCTGGTGGACCTGTTCCCGCAGACGTTTCATCTTGAGACCGTCACACATGTGACATTGGGCTGATTGGCCGCAGCGCGGCGGAGGCGAGCAAACGCCATGGCCGCCGCCGCCATACCGCAAACCATTGTTGAGCCGCCGCCGGAAGTTTCGGCTTCTTCGGTTGTGGCGCGCGGATTGCCGGCTCCGGCGTTGTTTGCCGCGCTGTGTTTTGCGGGCGGCGATCTGGCAGGGAAATTCCTGTGGGTGCAGCCGGGCCGTTTGCTGATTGGGCTGGTACTGGTGTTCGCGCTGACAATCCTGGCGGCGTTGCGGGCGGAACGCGTTGCATTGGGAGCGGCGGGAGTCGTCTGCGTGCTGCTCGGAGGATTGTGCGTGGAACTGCAGCAGCGCGCGCCGAGTCACACGCCACTGGAGCGCATCGCCTGGGCGACGCCTGCGCCGACGCCGATGACGCGGCGGGAGAGGATTCCGACCCAGCACCTGGTGGAAGGGACGATCGAGCGCACGAGCGCGGTGCGGCGGATCGAGTCTCTGGCGCCATATTCGGACGTGGCGCGCCAGGAGCAGAGTCAGCAGATCGATCTGCGTGTGACGGCAGTGGATGGGCAGAGACTGCCGGCCTCGGAGGGATTGCGGCTCACTCTATACGCTCCCGGCGACGCGACTTTCCCTGTTCTGCACTGTGGGGAAAGGCTGCATGGTGAGGTGGAAATGCACTCTGCAGAGAAATTCCTCGATCCCGGCGTGTGGGATGAGGGAGCGTGGCTACGACGGCAGGGAATCAGCGCGCTGGGCAGCGGGCATGCCGAGAATGTCACCGTCGCTGCGACACATCGCAGGCCGGGGTTTGCGTGCACGCTGCACGCGGTGCAGCAGGCGGCGAGCGAGCGGCTGGTGAGTTTTGCTGCCGCTCCCGTACCCACATGGGCTCCCGCGCCACTGCGGCTGACGCACGACGATGCGGCGATGCTGACGGCAATGCTGACCGGCGACCGCACACTGCTGGGGCGCAGACTGAGGGTGGGTTTTGAGCGCACCGGGTCGTTTCATCTGCTGGTAGTCTCCGGAATGCATTTGGCGATTTTTGCCGGAGTGGTGTTCTGGATCTCGCGGCGAGCGCGGCTGTCGCGGGGATGGGCGTCGCTGGCAACGGTGGTACTGTCGCTCGGGTATGCGTTGTTTACCGGCTTCGGGCAGCCGGTGCAGCGTGCCTTCTGGATGGTGACACTGTATCTGGCGGGGCGGATGCTGTGGCGCGAACGGCGGCCGCTGAACGCGATCGGGTTTGCGGCCCTGGTGCTGCTGGCTGCCGATCCGGCGGCGCTGTTCGATGCGGGATTGCAAATGACGCTGCTCTCGGTGCTGGCTGTGGCGGGAATTGCAGTTCCGGCAGCGGCGCGCACCTTTGGACCGTATTTGCAGGGAACGCGCGATCTGTGGCTGCTGCCGGTGGATCCAGCGCTGCCGCCGCGGGTGGCGCAGTTTCGCGTGATGCTGCGAGCGGCCGCAGCGCATCTGCGGCCGTTCACCGGCAGCCGGATTGCGAATCGGGCGTTCCCGCGCGGGGTGCGGCTGGCACTGCTGATGGCAGAACTCATGACGACGTCGCTGGCGATTGAACTGCTGATGGCGCTGCCGATGGCAGTGTACTTCCATCGCGTGACGGCGGTGGCCCTGCCGGTGAACATCGTGATCGTGCCTTTGCTGGGCGTTCTGCTGCCCCTGGCGCTGGCAACGCTGCTGCTGGTGCTGACGCTGCCGAAGCTGGCGGCGATTCCGGCGATGGCCGTCGCGCTGCTGCTGCATGGTGTGAGCGGGCTGGTGCGGTTGTTCGGAGGAATGAGGCCGGGAGACTGGCGCGTTCCCATGCCGACCGGCGCGGAGATTGCGGCGATTCTGCTGCTGACGGCAGCGGCTCTGGTGCTGATTCGGATGAAGCGCTTCGCGATTCCAGCCGCGGCGGCGGTGCTGGCGCTGGCAGCGGGGATCGTTCTGCTGCCTCGCTCAGTCGAGCATCGCGCGGGGGCGCTGGAAGTTTCGACCATCGACGTGGGTCAGGGCGATTCGCTGCTGGTGATCACGCCGGATGGGCGGACACTGCTGGTCGATGCGGGAGGGATTGTGGGGGCGGGCGGGCTGACGGGCGTTGCGCCGAATTCGGCGCAGGCGCGGGAGTCGAACTTCGACGTCGGCGAGGAGGTGGTGTCGCCGGTGCTGTGGTCGCGCGGTATCCGGCGGCTGGACGC
>JASHRH010000305.1 GCA_030037475.1 Acidobacteriaceae bacterium | reverse complement strand
GTCGAAAGTGCACAGCGCGATCTTCGCGTAGCGCATGCCGGGCGTGGCTGCGGAGAGGCTGAAGAACAGGTACTGATAGAGTGCCCACATCGCCAGCAGGATCGCGGCGGCACCGGCCACCGCAGTGCGTCCGGCGGGTGGATGCGTCGTGCACGCGACAAAGACGAGCGAGAAGAGCAGGAAAGCCGTAAGCGTGAGTGCGACGTCGACGATCCCCGCCATCAGACGGTCGGCGAACGGTGCGACGTAAAAGGCTGAGGCGTCGCCAACCACAGAGCAGGACGATAGCTTCACCGCGCGCGCGGGCTTCTCCGGATCGAGTCGGATGGAGAGCCATTCGGAGCGGGGCGCCGTCTCCGGCTCGGCTTCAAAGATGCGCAGCTGCGCCGGATCCTCCCCGGACAGCGAGGCTACAGGTTCAGCCATAGCTGCAATCGTGGGAGCGGCGGCAGTTTCGTCGATAAGCGGGCTTTCCGTCAGGCGGGGCCACGCTTTGCGTGGGGCTACCAGCTCGCGCGGGAACTCAATGACGCGCGCCGGCAGCGGGCGGTCCGCCTCGACGACTGCTTCCTGCAGCGGATCGACAAGGTTGCCCGCGGCAGCACGCGCGTGAGCCATCGACTCGGCATGCGCCTGCGCCGGAGCGGTGCGCGGCGCGGGCAGGGAATCGGCGCTGACGAAATAGCGAAGCAGATCGGGCTGATACGGCCGCGGCTCGGCGACGCGAGGCGGAGGCTCGAATGCCTCGCCCAATTCCGCAGCACAGGCGTGCACAGCGGCTGCTGTAGCGTGAGCAGCTTCCGCTGCGGCGGCTGTGGCCTGCGCGGCTTTGGCCGCGGCGTCAGCCTGGGCGGCGAGCATCTCCTGGTACGACGGAACGCGGGCATAACGCTCGGCCACGCGCGCGGCGATCGACGAGGTGGAAACGGCGGTCTCCATGCCGGGCAGCGTGGGCTGGTTCTCCGGCACGCGGGCGCGGCGCGTGCGATGGGCACGGACACGGGCGCTCACCTCGTCTTTCCACGCCGGAACCGCGGAGTTCGGCGGCGGCTGGGTCGCGTCGAGCGCGGAGGGATGCATGGACGACAGGCTCAAGGCAGTCCTCGCTGAACTTCAGTCGGCAATCCGGCTCTGTCCGCAGCGAAACTCCGCTCGCGAATCGGCGTCTGATGGATACGTGCGCACGCAACGAAAGGAAGAAGAAAAGAAGGCCGAGGAGAATGATCGGAATGCGTGCGCGATGTGCGCAACGCAGGCTGGCGCGCGGCGTCTGGCCATAGGCGGGCAATCACTGGCATGACTCCAATGAAGATGAGATCGCCGGATTCGTCTGCCAGAGCGGCGCGGATCGGAACCGCGCGAGCCTCCACATGCCGCTTTGCTATGCTGGAGTTGCCGCGCGCGATGAGAACCCGCCTGCTTTGGTGTATCACGCTGTCTCTGCTGTGTCATCCGCAGGTTTGGGGACAGAAGGTAACCAGCGAGTTTCCTCCATCTCCACAAGCCGCCGCTTTGCCGAGCGATCCCGCCGAGCAGAGCACCCTGCCGGAGGCGCGCGTGGTGCCGCAGCCGGCGCCCGGCGTGCCTGTCGAAATCGTCGCGAACAATCAGGGTCGGCAATCCCTGAAAACCGGCACGCTCTACACGCTCGATGGCGACGTGGTCATCCATGACCGCGGCTACATCGTCCACGCCGATCACGCCACGTTCAACACGGGAACGGGCGAGATTGTCGGGACCGGTCACCTGATGATCGACGGCGGGCCCGACGATGAGCACTTCACGGCCAGTCACGGCACCGTGAATGTAAAGAAAGACACAGGAGATTTCTTCGATGTCGCAGGCACGCTGGGCGCCGAGATCAGGCCGCATGGGCACATGATCTTCACCGCGCCCAATCCCTTCGCGATCACTGGCCAGGAAGTCCGGCAATTGGGCAAGGGCCACTATCAGGTGATCCACGGAAGCATGACTTCGTGCCGGCTGCCAAAGCCGGACTGGCGCATCCTGGCCGGGAACATCCGCATGGACAACGGCATCGCCAGCACCAGTGGCGCATGGTTCCAGTTCTTCCACGTGCCTCTGCTGTATCTGCCCTACGCCACCCATCCGGTCGCGGTGCAGCGGTCGTCCGGCATATTGATTCCCTATTTCGGGAACGACACCACAAGAGGGTTCATTGCCGGCGAAGGGTTCTACCTCACGCTGGGGCGCAGCGCGGACCTGACTATGGCGACGCAGTACTGGTCGAAGCGAGGTTTTGCGCCGAACGGGATGTTCCGCTATCGGGGACTGGACCGGAATTTCGCAAACGTCCGCTTCAACAGTTTGCTGGATCACGGGTTGCTGGAGAGCAACGGGACCCGGGTGAACCAGGGCGGCGTGGACGTGGCCGCCGATGGGCGGTACGACTTTACGCCGCATACGCGCGGCGTCATCGATGCCGAATATCTCAGCTCCTATGTCTACCGGCTTGTCTTCCAGGAAAATTATGCGATCGCGATCGATTCCGAGGTCAAGTCGCAGATGTTTGCGACGCACGAGAACCACGACGCCTGGGAGAGCCTGCGCATGAATCGGTACCAGGACTTCCAGAGCTCGACGGTGGCCGGCGACGAGGTGAGAATTCTGCACCTGCCCCAGATCGATGTGGAAGCAGCGGACCACTCGCTGGAGGATTCGCCGCTGACGTGGAGCTTTGCCGGATCGGCTGGAGCGCTGTCCCGTTACGATTATCCGAGCTTCCGTACCTCGGCTGAAGTCCCTCGCGTGGATTTTTATCCCCGCGTTTCGCTGCCGCTGCATTTTGCCGGATGGACTTTCCGTCCTCGCGCGGCGCTGCGGGAAACCTGGTATGGCAAGAGCCAGCATCCGGCGAGCCTGGAACAGATTCCCGTGGTGCGGACGGCGGGGACGACGCGGACCGATGTTGAGACCGGGTTCGATCTGCGCCCGCCCGCGCTGGAGCGGGATTTCAGCGCTCCCTGGCTGCGTCGCCTCGCCGGCGGCGATGTGCGCCATGTGATCGAGCCGGCGATCCGGTACCGGTACGTCACAGGCATTAATAACTTCCGGCAGATTCTCCGCTTCGACCAGACGGACGTAGCCAGTAACACCAACGAGATGGAATACGGCCTGACCCAGCGCCTGTTCATCCGGAACCGAAGCCCCCGGCCTTGCGGGAGCAACGAGACGCAGCCTGCGCCGACGGCTGAGAACGCGCCGCAGGAGAACTCGGAGGATGAAACCAGTCAGAGTGCCGAATCCTCCGGCCTGGCGGGCGTGATGGGATGGGGCATCGGCGCCGCCGCTCCACCGGCCTGGCCTGCAGGGGGTGCGCAGTCCATGTGCGGAGAAGCAGTCCGTGAATGGCTGACGTGGCGGGTGGCGCAGAAATATTACTTCGAGCCCGATTTCGATCACGCCATTACACGCGGCACGCCCAATCCGCTGGACACCACACTGGATTTCACTGGCGTGGACTTCCTCACCGGTCCCCGGCATACTACCCCGGTGATTTCCCGCCTGCGGATGCGGACGGCGCAGGCCACCGATCTGGAATGGGATCTGGACTACGACGCGAAAAAAGGCGGAATCACCTCCAGTAATGTCTTCGCGGAATTCCGGCGCGGGTTGTACCGGCTGCAGTTCGGAGACGCTTACATGAACGTGCCGCTGGGCGTGACGCCGCTGAGCGCGCTGCGAGTGCGTACGCAAACGCCGAATACGTCCAACCAGTACAACCAGATCCACCTGTCGGCGATTCACGGCGCCGCAAACAAGCTGGGATTCAGTGAGGGGGTGAGCACCGCCTACGATCTGGTCCACCAGGAGCTCCAGTATGGGGCCGTTCAGGCGCAGTACAACTGGAACTGCTGCGGCATCGATTTTCAGTACCGGCGGTTTTCGTTAGGGTCCATTCGCGACGATACCGAGTACTTTTACAGCTTCAACCTGGCGGGGCTGTCGAACATAGGCGATCTGAGGCACCGGATCAGCCTCTTCTGAACGCCCCGCTGCGGGAACAGCTTTTTGGAGGTATTCATTACTGAAGGTCCGGCGCAGAAAACTTCTCATCTCCGTCCCTGCGAGGGAACTGCGATAATAAGGAAGCAAATCTGGACAGCGTTTCCCGCCGATCGCTCCAGGACCGTCTGGAGGCTGCATTCGGACAGCTCGACTGCGGGAGGGGCTGTCGTTCACGGCTTCAGTGGCCAAAAGGCGGATTTCTTTGCCCAGGAACCTTATTGCTCTTGTCTGTGCTCTTTCCATGGCGGCGGGTGTGTGCTCCGCTCAGCAGCCATCTTCTTCCAGGTCCGGCGATACCGTGGCTCAGGCGCTTTCGGCGTCGCTGAGCCGGAAGATCGAGATCATGATTCGATCGGAGCTGAGCGTTCCGCCGGAATACAACATCGCCATCGGGCCGCGCGAAAAGAGCGACGTGGCTGGATACGACACGATCGCCGTCACCTTCTCCTTGTCCGATGAACCGAGCCGGTCCCAGACGGTCGACTTTCTGCTCTCCAAAGACGGGAACACGCTCGCGCGGCTGTCGAAGTGGGACCTTGCCGGCGATCCCATGGCGGCGCTGCCCATCGCGGGCCGTCCGGTGCGCGGCAATGCCAGCGCCAAAGTGACCATCATCAACTTCGATGATCTGGAATGTCCTTTCTGCGCGAAGATGCACGCGGTGTTTTTTCCGGACACGATGAATCACTACCAGGGCCTGGTGAAGTTCATTTACATCGACTATCCGCTGACTTCGATTCATCCCTGGGCGATGCACGCGGCGGTCAATGCGAACTGCCTGGCGGGTCAGAGCGGCACAGCCTACTGGAATTATGTGGATTATCTGCACACCAACGGATCGGAGATCAGCGGCCCGGATAACGATCTGGCAAAGGCGGCCTTGCGGCTCGACCAGCTCGCCGGGCAGGAAGGCGCGCGCGACCATCTGGACTCGTCCAAACTCCAGGCGTGCGTGGCGAAGCAGGACGACAGCCAGATCCGGGCGGAGATGAAGGCGGGAGACAAGCTGGGTGTGGACGCGACGCCAACCTTCTTCGTCAACGGAGAGCGCTGGTCCGGCCTCCTGGATGAGACGCAATTGTGGACCATGATCGACCGCGCGCTGCGCGAGCAGGGAATCACCCCGCCAGCTGCGGCAACGCCCGCCGCGAGCGCGAGAAATGTCCCGGCAGACAGCGCCGCTGGCCGGAAATAGACCTATGCACCGTAACGTGCCCGCATTATTCTGATACGTACGCGCCACGAGCAGGTTGGGCGGCGCGGCAGCAGGAGAAAAGTTTGCCATCCAGTAAGGTCTCGTCCGGCGCCTTCGGCGCTCGTTCTTCTCACCGCACAACCGGTTTTTTTTGCGCTGCCCTGCTGCTGGTTCTCGGAATCGGCTGCAGCCGTTCGCATAACGCCAATGTCATGGCCACCGTGAACGGCAAGCCCATCCTGCGCTCGGAAGTGGACCAGGTATTCCATGCCAACCTGGGCAACTCCAATCAGCAGCCTTCGGCCGCGCAGGCGGACATCATGCGCATGAACATTCTGCGCCAGTTGATCGATCAGGAGATCATCATGCAGCGCGCCGCGAAGCTGAACCTGACCGCAACGGACGACGAGGTGCAGGAGCAGCTCAACCAGCTCAAGGCCCCCTTCACCCCGGATGAGTTTCAGAAGCGGCTGGACGCGCAGCACATGACCCTGGACGATCTGAAACGCGAGATTCGACGCAACCGCACAGAAGAGAAGCTCTTCAACAAGGAGATCACGTCGCGCATCAACGTGACCGACGCCGACATCGCGGCCTACTACAACGCGCACAAGGCCGATTTCGACCTGCTCGAACCGCAATATCATCTGGCGCAAATCATGGTGACGTCGATTCCCATGCCTCCTCAGCAGGTGGGCAATCTCCAGAACAGCAAAGCCACGAATGACGCCGAGGCGCGCCGCAAAATCGAAATGCTGCACAACCGCCTGGAAGCCGGCGACGACTTCAGCGCTCTGGCGATGAACTTCTCCGAGAGCCCGAACACCTCGGGCAACGGCGGGGATATGGGTTTTGTATCGGAATCGCAGCTCCGCCAGGATCCGCAGGTATATGCGGCGGTGGCGAAACTGAAGCCTGGACAGATCACCGACATCGTTCCCGAGTACGGTCCTGGGGATTCGAAGAAACCGGTCGCCTATGCCATTTACAAGCTCCTTGACCGCGAGGCCGCCGGACAGCGGCAACTGGACGACCCACGGGTGCAGCAGGCCATCCGGCAGCAATTGCGCGACGGCCGCAAGCAGTTGCTCGAGAATGCTTACCTGGAAATGCTGCGCGACCAGGCGCGGGTCGTGAACTATTACGCTGAGGAAATCTTCAGGAACGGCGCACAATAAGCGCTGCCCGGGCCGCTGCCGAGAGGGAGCACTGACTCCGGAGGCTTCCCGCATCGGAGCAGGGAGCAGGTCTCAGCCGTTAATACCTTAACGGCTATGAGCAGGGTCAGATCCGGGGCTTGTTCCGTGCCGGGGCTGTGGGCGCTGGTTTCGGGCCGGACCATCCATTAAGTTACTCCTGAAGCAACAGGCGCCAGGCCGGCTGCTCCCGGTAAAGATGTGCGCATTTTCCCCATTGACAAATGGTGTCCTGCGAGAGTACAAGGGTTGAGCAGCCGCTGGGTAAACCGAATTAGCGGTGAAGAATGGCCCGAATCCAGCATCTCGGGAAACTGTATTCGGGTGTTTTACCAGCGGGCGGAGTCGCGGACGCCTCGCTGGGAATCAGTCAGGAAATGGCTGAAGAAAAAGATCCGCGGCACGAAAGTTAACTTTGTAGTTCTTGGGAGGCAGAGGAATGCAGTCCTTCAGGCGCGGGGAGTTCGCGCGCGCGCACAGACCGCAGCGGGTTCACGTTCTCCAGCATGGGAGAAACGTCCGGTCGTCGCAGCGTGCTCGGAACGTGGCGCGGATTCCAAGCATAAACCGGCCGGCGGGTTGCCGAGCTGGCATTGTTACTTCGCATATAAATACCCACCCTGGCAGCTCGCTGCGGCGCCGAAAGGCGGCTGATGGCCTGGGGCTGCCGATTTGCTTTCTAAAACGTTTTTGCACGGGGTTATCGGATGGGTGACGGGCATTTTTCTGTCTTGACTCCGGAGGATCGGCACGTATATAGTTGGCGACGCACATAAGAAGAAGTACTTGCGGAATCGATTTTGCAGATGCTTTCGTTGCGTCGGTTCCCAACTGCACAGGCACTTATTTCAGGAGGAATCGTGACTAACACGCTAAGGCAAGCTGAGCCGGTAATCGCCGGCATAATCCGGAGGAGAGCCCGCCTGCTGCTCGGTCTCTTGCCGGCCGTCTTCATGCTGCTGTGCCTGGGAACGCCCACGTGGGTGCAGGCCCAGACGACGGCTACCGTCAGCGGCACGGTGGAAGATACCACGGGAGCCGTGATTCCTGGGGCAACCGTCACGCTGATCAACGACGCGACGCGCACGCAGATCGATACGGCTTCGACCGGCGCCGGCCTGTACGCGTTCCCGTCTCTGATTCCGGGCACCTACACGATCCGGGCGATGGCAAAGGGATTCGCCCCGAAGGAACTGACGGGCGTAATCCTGAACGCTGGCGACACCAAAGAAATGCCGCCGCTGCAATTGGCGGTCGGCAGCGCCAGCCAGACGGTGACGGTGCAGGCAATCACGCAGATGATTCCCATGAGCACCGGCTCGCGTTCCGACGTGCTCGACTACAGCGACATTCAGAACGTAGATCTGGAAGGCCGCGACGTCACTGAAATGCTGAAGGTGCTGCCCGGCGTGGTGGAGTCACCGAACGGCACTGGAAATGGGCCAACGTTCAACCCACTGCTGGTGACCTCGCAGACCAGCGCGGTCGGTAATGGACTCAACATCAGTGGTGCCGAGTATCGCGGCCCACAGGCCCTCCTGTCGGACGGCGTCGATGTCATTGACCCGGGCGATATGGGTGGATCGATTGGGACCGTCAACCCGGAAATGACGCAGGAAGTCAGCGTGCTGACCTCCGATTTCGGCGCAGATCAGGAATTCGGCCCGGTGGTGGTCAGCACCATCAGTCGGTCCGGCGGCGATCACTATCACGGCGAGGGATATTTCGATGCCCGCAACGACGCCTTGGATGCCAACGACTGGCAAAGCAACCACCAGGGACTCCCCAAAGGCGGCGCTCACTACTACTATCCGGGCGGCAACTTCGGCGGTCCGGTGCCGAAGACCCACAAGAAGCTTTTCTTCTTTGGCGGCTACGAACGCTGGCTGCAGAATGCGGGTAACGCCAGCATCCTGACCTCCTTCATTCCCACTCCGGAGATGATGAACGGCGATTTCACCACCGATAATGCGGACAACGTGGCGGCATGCTGGTACAACAGCGGCGGTTTCTCTCACGCCTCAGCCGTGAACGGCCAGTGGTGCAATGACCTGACCGGTACGGTTCTGCCGGACGGCACGTCGCCCACCGCGGCTCCTGCGGGCGAAACAGGCGCGACGATTCCGTCATCGGACATCAGCCCGGCATCCAAGGCGCTGTCCAGCTTCTGGCCCAAAGCCAACGCCGATTCTGCGACAACTCCTGGCGGCTATAACTACTATGAGCCGATCCAGAACATCCTGGACGGTTGGGTATGGCGTGCACGCGTCGACTGGCACTGGACCGACAAGACCCAGGCCTATATCTCCTACCAGGCGGAATACAGTTCCGAACTGGATCAGGGCAACGGCGCTCACATCTACTGGACCCCAGGCAACTCGATCCCATATCCGGGCGGCGGCCTGTGGCAGTACTCCTGGACCAAAACGGCTGCAGGTCACCTGATCCACGAGTTTGGCCCGACCCTCACCAACGAGTTCATCGCGAGCTGGGGCGAAGGCAACCTGCCGAATCAGCCGGCTAATCCCCAGGGTGCATGGAAGAGCACGCTGGGTTATCC
>JASHRH010000304.1 GCA_030037475.1 Acidobacteriaceae bacterium | reverse complement strand
GTGTATAGGCGATCAAGTGTCCTCACCAGCGCCACCAGCCGGGCGGGAAGAGCATGCCGCGATCGGCGCGCAGCAGCGCGATGAGCAGGATGAGCGCGGCGACGAGCAGGATGCCGATGGCCTGCTGACGGCGGAGCCGGCGCTCGGTCACAGCTTAATTGCCTCCGGGCTGCTCGTTGTAGAGGAACTCGAAGCGGAGCTCGAGGTAAGGCCCTTTGAACGCTTTAGGCAGCGGCGGAAAGGGATTGGCGCCGGTGATCGCTGCCCAGGCGGCGCGGTCGAGCGCAGGATCGCCCGAGCCCGACTCAAGAATCATCGAATGCGGCCCCACACTGCCGTCATTCAGAATTTTGAAGGTGATGAAGACCTGACCCTGCTTGTTGAAGGGCGGCCGCGCTTCTTCAGGGATGATGGGATACCAGGCGCGCTCCGTGTCGTAGATAACGCGCTCGATATAAGGGCCGAAATCCACGCCCATGGTGTCGCTGAGGATGTCGACGGAGCCGTACATACCCTGGTGCCGGGAAGGGGAATTCATGCCGTTATCGCCGCCAGGCTGGCCCTGCATGGCCTGACGCATGGCATTCTGCAACTGCTCATTGGGATTGGAGGGTCCCGTGCGGAGGTTGGGCACGGGCGCCATCGGTGGGGCAGTGAGGCGCGCCTGATTATTCTGCGGGAGCGGCTGCGCAGGCGGCGTGGGCCGCTGCGCCTGCTGCTGGGCGGACTGGCGCGGCGGGGCTGGCGGCGCCGCAAGCTTTGGCAGCCCGGCGCGGCGCATGGCCTCGAGCTCTTCGAGCGTTTTGCGATCGATGGTGGGTTTCGGCGTCTCCGCGACGTGGTTCTGATCCGAAATGACCGGCGTCGGTTTCGGCTTGATGATCTTTTGCAGGTCTTTGGGCGTGGTGAGGAAGGTCAGTTGCTTCGGCTGCTTCTGGATCTGCTCCACCGGATTGATGACGCGAACCTGGCTGAAGAAGTGATGTTTTGAACCGTAGAAAAGAAACCAGATCACCAGCAAATGGGCGATGAGCGCAATCCAGAGCTTCTCGCGCAGGCTGGCCCAGTTGCGGCTGGCTTCGAGGTCTTCGATCACATGGAGCAGATCGGTGTGATCGAGCGCCTGATACCGGCTGTACCGCAGCGCGGTGAGCGAGCCGGAGCCGTTGGAGGAGGCAGGGACGCCGTTCGATGGGGGCGCAACTTCGCTGAGGAGAGGAGCTTCCGGTTCCGGCTGCTCCAGGGGCGGCTCAGTTGGGGTTAAACGAATCGGCATTCCGAGGTAAAGATGTCCTGCGCGGCTTCAAAACGGGAACGCCACGAGAGCTTCTCTCCCATTTTCTCATCAAATCGCGGATCCTACCGCAGTTTGTACAATCGAAAACGTGACGAATGATCGGAACGGAGAGCATGCACCGAGGCGAGCAAACGAGCCCGCACGAGCACCGGAGCGAGTTCCGCTCACAGCGGCGGTGATTACGGTGAGCGACTCGTGCGCGCGCGGGCTCAGGAAGGACACGTCCGGTGCGGCGTTGCAACAGGAATTAATGGCTCGTGGGTTTGACGTGGTACGGCGTGCAACGGTAGCGGATGATCCGCGGCAGATTGAAGACGCCCTGCGGCACGCATCCGGCCAGGCGCGGCTGGTGGTCACGACGGGCGGGACTGGAGTGGGTCCGCGCGATGTGACGCCGGAGGCTACCCGTGCGGTGTGCGACCGTCTGCTGGAAGGCGTGGCGGAGATGATGCGGAGCGAAGGCCGGCGCGAAACGCCGATGGCGGTGCTGAGCCGCGGGATCTGCGGAACCCGAGGGACATCGCTGATTCTGAACCTGCCGGGGAACCCGGCGGGCGCGGTCAGTTCGCTGCGGGCGGCGCTGCCGGTGCTGCCGCACGCGCTGGAGCTGCTGAGCGGGAAGACGGAGCACGAGTCGCACGGCAGCCACGAGAATTCCAGCAACAGAACCGAGCCTGGGCCTCACGCTCATGCCAAACGTGCGGCAGCGGCCAGTGCTCGTGGAAAGGTTAGACGCAGCTGAAAAAGTTCATCGCGAAATATCTGGGATTTGTCCAGCATCTGCTGAAGCCGCTGGGGCCATGGGGCATTCTGGTGGCGTCCTTCGTGGATTCGGCGTCGATCCCACTGCCGATCGACATCATGGTAGCGGGCTGGGCGTGGCTGGATAAGCAGCATTTCTACATCTATGCCTTGTTGGCGGCGACGGGATCGGCTCTGGGCGGGCTGGTGCCATTCTTTGTGGGACGCGCGGGCGGAGAGCTCTTCCTGCTGCGCTATGTCAACCGAGCGCGATTCGAGGCGCTGCGCGATCGCTTCGAAAAGCAGGAATTCCTGGCGGTGATGGTGCCGTCGCTGCTGCCCCCGCCGGTGACCTGGAAGCTCTTCGTCTTTGGCGCGGGAGTCTTCGAAATGCGGACGGTGAATTTCCTGTTCGCCGTCTGGGCAGGCAGGATGATACGGTTCGGCGTCGAAACGACACTGACGGTGATCTACGGGCCGCAGATCGTGAGCGCGCTGGGGACGTTCGCGAGGCAGCATTTCGTCCTGGCCATGCTGCTGCTGGCGCTTCTGTTCGCGGCGCTGGGGTGGTGGATCTGGACAAAACTGAAGGGCAGGCCCGCAGCGAAAACCGAGCCGTCTGTGGAATAAGACGGCAATCAGTGCGGCTGGTTTTTCCAGATCATGGGAACGTAATCGACGGCGAGAAACCAGGAGACGGCGAAGATCGCAGCCATCAGGCCGACGGCCCAGAAGAAAAGCTGAACGGGCAGCGTTTGGGTGAGGCGCGGCGTGGGCTCCGGATCGAATTTGCGTTCCGGCAACTCAAAGATCAGGCCTGCGGCAAAGCACACGCAGGCAGAGAGCCCCATCAGGATGAGCGCATCGATCAGCCGGTCGTCCCAGGCGCTGCCGGGCGTG
Source organism: Acidobacteriaceae bacterium (assembly GCA_030037475.1). Lineage (GTDB taxonomy): Bacteria > Acidobacteriota > Terriglobia > Terriglobales > Acidobacteriaceae > Palsa-343. The sequence continues at coordinate 4,930 of JASHRH010000304.1, read as the reverse complement.
AAGAACGCGTGCCCCATCAGCACACCCAGCGAGAGAATGCTGGAGGTGAGGGCAAGAAATTTGGCGATGGTCACCATCGCCGGCGACCTCCGGTCGTTCTTATTCTGACCGAAGAGCCAGGGTCGGGTCCACTGCCGCGGCGCGCTGCGCGGGAAGCAGCGACGCGACGATCGCCAGCAGCAGAACGGCCAGCGCGGCCAGGGTGAGCACCAGCGGGTCGAAGGGGCTCACATTGAAAAGGAATGAGCGCAGCAAAAAGGAAGCTCCCGCCGCTCCGGCGAGGCCGATGACACAGCCGATGAGAGCGAGCCTGGCGGCGGAGACAAAGACGAGGCCGCGAATCTCAGAGCGCTGCGAACCGAGGGCCATGCGGATGGCCATTTCCGGTGCACGCTGCGCTGTGGTGAAGGCGATCACGCTGTAGATGCCGAGGATGGCGAGCAGCAGAGCCGCGGCGGCAAAGCTCGAGATGAGCAGAGTGTTGAAGCGGCGCGGAGCTTCGGTATCGCTGAGGGCGTGGTCCATGGTCTGCATCTGCGTGAGCGGCAGCTGCGGGTCGAGCGAGCGAACCACGGACCGCAGCGAGTTCTCCATGAGCTGCGGCGACATGGCGGTGCGCAGCACGATGGTGCCGCCGCTGGCATTGAGCTGGTCGAGGCCGGCGGCAAGAGAGCCGAAGGATGCGAGTCCCTGGCCGGTGGGTTGGTAGATCTGATCGCGGGTGGGCTGGTCGGGACTTCCCTGCTTGACGTCGCCCACTTCACCGACGATCGTCATCCAGGGAGTCGGGGTTTCCTTCATGCCCCAGCGAATGTGCCGGCCTATGGGATCCTGGCCGGGCCAGAACTGGTCGGCCATGGTCTTGTTGATGATGGCCACCAGCTGCGTATTGGCCTTGTCATCGTCGTTGAATGCGCGGCCGCGCAGCAGGGGAATGTCCATCGCATGGAAGTAGTTGCCGAGCAGTTGCGAAGCCCAGCAAAGCGTAAGGGGCGCGCCTTTGGCAGGCACGTAGCCTTCGGCCACGAAGGCCTGATTGCCGCTGTTGGCCGCAACGGGTAACTGCGTGGTGGTCGCCACGTCTTCCACGCCCGGCAACTGTCGCATCCGCTCCAGAAGCTGCTGATTGAAAGCGTCCACCTGCGCCTGCGTGGCGTACTGCTGCTGGGGCAGGTTGTAAGTGGCGACAAGGGTGTGGTCGGGCTGGAAGCCCAGGTTCACGTCGCGCATCTTCTGGAAGCTGCGCAGGAGCAGACCGGAAGCGCAGAGCAGCACGAGCGCGATGGCGATCTCCGCGATGACCAGAGCGGAGCGCAGTCGCGCGTGGACGCCGCCGGCTGTTCCCGTGCGTCCGCCCTCGCGGAGGGCGCGGTTGACGTCGGTGTGCAGAGCGGCGAAGCCGGGAGCGAGGCCACAGAGCAGGCCGGTGAGCAGCGCAACGGCGAGAGCAAAGAGGGCCACGCGCCAGTCGATCGAGATGTCATCGAGGCGAGGCAGTGTGTCCGGGAGAAGATTCACGCCGATGCGGATCGTGGCTGCGGCCAGCGCGAGACCGAGCAGGCCGCCGGTGACGCTGAGGACGAGACTTTCGAGCATGGTCTGCCGCAGCAGCGCCGGCGCGCGGGCGCCGATAGCCAGGCGGACAGCGAGTTCACGACGGCGGCGGATCGCGCGGACGAGCAACAGCCCGGCAAGATTGAAGCAGGCGATGAGCAGCACAACGGCAACGGCGAGGAAAAGGGTGCGCAGGAGCGGCTTCGCGTCCGAGACCGTATCCTGGCGCAGCGGGCGCACGACCGCCCGGATGCGCAGACTGTTCATGAACGCGGGATAGTTCTTCACGATCTGCTGCGCCACGGCCTCGGCGTCTTCCTGCGCCTGAGCGGGAGTGACGCCAGGCTTGAGACGGCCGACCATGGCGTAGTTCCACGAAGCCGCGCCGACGCCCAGATCCTGGGCCGTGAAGCTCATGGGAACCCACAGCTCAGCCTGATTGTTGTGGCCGTTGTAGAAAGGAAACTGGAAATCGCGCGGCATGACGCCGATGACAATGTAAGGCTTGCGGTCGAGGAGGATCTTGGTGCCGAGGATGTGCGGGTCGCCGTGGAAACGCTTCTGCCATGCGGCGTAGCTGAGAACCGCGACCTGCTGATGCTGCTGGTCTTCCTGCGCGGTGAAGACGCGGCCGAGAAGCGGCTGCACCCTGAGCGTGGTAAAGACGCTGGCTGTCATGCGGGCCGCGTTGACCTCGGCCGGCTCGCCGATGCCTGAAAGCTCGTAGTTGTTATAGCCATAGCCTCCGAGGGAGGCGAAGCTGTGCGTGTATTGGGAGTAGGCGACGATGTCCGGAGCCGTGACCCCGGCTTCATTGTTGCCATTGCCGAAATTCGCGCCCTCCAGAATGTCCGACAGCACCACCAACCGCTGCGGGTGAGGAAATGGCAGCGGCCGGAGCAGCACGCCTTCGACCACGGAGAAGATCGCCGTGGTGGCGCCAATCCCCAGCGTGAGCATGAGGATGGCGGTGAAGGTAAATCCGGGAGACTTGAGCAGCTGACGGACGGCCAGTCGAAGATCGCGCAGCATGAACACTCCTGGGGACGGCTGTTGAGGAGGCAGCACGCCTAAGACCATCTACGCTGCAGGGTAAGTGATTGTTCCGCAAGCGAACTGGAGCGCCGGCGCGACGCAACGATGTCCGGGGATGGACGGGGGTGTTCGGATATGGACGGTGGGTGATAGCCATCCTCAGGTGCGTTCCCGATCAGTCAGCATAGGCTGCTCTTGTTCACACCGTGATTTCGAGGGCGATGTACCGGGTAAACAGTACCAATTCCCGGTAGTGGTAGTAATCTATTCTCCAACCCTGCTGCTTCCGGTTGAGTGAACGCCAGATTCGGGGGCATTCATGCTTGACATAAGAGGGGTTGCCGAAGTCTGCAAAGACTTCTCTGAGGCGGTGGCGGTAATCGGGGGCGGAGCTTGGACCGTATACACATTTTCGGCCTTGGGAACGCGTGCCCGCGCTCAGGCGGAGCAATACAGGCAGGCTGTCGTCGAGGTGCAAGTCACAGCGAAAGTGGAGTCATATGCGTCAACGGAGGAGCGACCCTATGTCGCAAGCGTGGTTGCTACCGTTACTAACAAGGGGACCCGCAACACCTTCATAAAATTCGATGGAGACCCCCCTTTTAGAGTCTACCAAGTCAGATTTGACGATAAAGGTGTAGGGAACCAGGAATTGCTTCTTACAATCCCGACCGGTCACACGGAACTTAATCTTCGCGCCGGAGCTACCCATCGATTCTTCGCCGCTTTTCGGTTCAGAGACCCCGGTCTTTACACCATCATATTCAACGCACCCGTGAGCAAGCCGGAATCAAAGATCTTTCGCGACAATGCTGTGCTCGATGGCGTTAGCTCAGCATTGTCTGGCGACGTCGGCCCCGAGGCCCCACGACGGCTAGTGTGGGCGGGCGAAACATACATCTACGCAAATACGCCGGACATGCCTACTCGGAGTGCAATCAAGAACGAAACTTTGAGCTTGTTGCGGAGGCCTCCGGAAGGGTGATGTCGATACGACGGGAATCAAGCTCGCGCGTGCAGGACTCGGCAATTTTGCCCCCAGTCGAATCACAGGGTCCGTTCACCGCACCAGTCAGCGCCGTCGAAGGATTCAAGCGCAAGCTCGCATAAAACTGCCAATAAGCGTAGCCGAAGTGCTATCCCCGTATCCCCTTCAAAGCGGGATAGACACGGCGGTATCCCTTGTATCCCTCGGCGTAGCGCGCGACCGTCGCCGGTTTCGGCTGGATGGTCTCCGCGACGGTGATGCCCACAGCGCAGGCGGCTTCGAGGTTCGGCCACGAGCCCGCGCCGACTCCGGCCATGAGCGCCGCGCCGAACGCTCCGCCTTCTTCCGCGGTGAGGCGCTCGCACGGATATCCATAAATGTTGGCCTGGATTTCGCGCCAGAGCGGGCCGCGTGCGCCGCCTCCGCCGAGCCGCACGCCTTTGACCGGAATGCCCAGCTCGGAGAAAAGCGTGAAGGTGTCCTTGAGCGAGTATGCGACGCCTTCGAGCACCGCTCGGGTAAAGTGCGCGCGCGTGGTCGTGGCCGTGATGCCGACGAAGGCCGCGGTCGCTGTGCCATCGAGATGCGGCGTGCGCTCGCCGAGGAGATACGGCGTCCAGAGCAGGCCGTCGCTGCCGGCGGGAATGGCGGACGCCTGCGCGGTGAGCTGATCGTAGCTCTGGTCAGGCGCCAGCGTCTCTTTCAGCCAGCGCAACGAGAGACCGGCAGCCTGGGTCACGCCCATGACGTGCCAGCGGCCCGGAACAGCATGGCAGAAAGTGTGCAGCCGGCCGAGGGGATCCATGGTTGGCGCAGCGGTAGCGGCGAAGACAACGCCGGAAGTGCCGATGGTCGCCGAGACCGAACCCGGCTCGAGAATGCCCATGCCCACCGCGCCCGCGCCCTGATCGCCCGCGCCGGCGGCAACCGGCGTTCCCGCGGCGAGGCCCGTGAGCTTTGCAGCTTCGGGACTGATTTTGGCGCAAATCTCCGGCGATTCGAAAAGCGGCGGCAGCCAGGATTCCGGAATACCGGCGACCTTCGCGACTTCCTTCGACCAGCGGCGATGCGCCACGTCGAGGAGCAGCGTGCCGGAGGCTTCCTGCACGTCCATGGCATACGTGCCCGTCAGCCGGTAGCGGACGTAATCCTTCGGGCAGAGCACGTGGGCGATGCGAGCGAAGATCTCCGGCTGGTGCTCCTTCACCCAGAGCAGCTTGGTCAGGGTGAAGTTGGGCAGCGCGGGATTGGCGGTCAGCTCGATGAGCTGGCGGCGGCCCTCGTCACCCTGGCCGAATTGCGCGTGCAGCCAGTCACACTGCGGCTGAGTGCGGGTGTCGCACCAGATGAGCG
>JASHRH010000303.1 GCA_030037475.1 Acidobacteriaceae bacterium | reverse complement strand
TTCACCATCGCCATCGACAGCATCTCCGTGACAACAGTCTCGCGCACGCCGTTCGCCTCGAGCGCACGCAATTGCTGCGCTTCCTGCGGCATCGGCTGCCGGAACATACGCGCCGACACGTCGGCGGCCAGGATGCTGCGCGCCTGCTCCAGCAGCGCCCTTGAAAAGGAGTCGCTGAACCCGCGCACACCGGTGAGCGCAGCCACGCCCACCGCGACGGACAGCAGCACGAAGAGAAACTTCGTCTTGCCGGCGCGCAACTCGCGCCAGGCGATTCGTGTGGCCGTCGTCCAGGGCAGCGCTGGCTTGCGTTTGATCTCTTCCCCTTTCACTGCTCGCCCGCCGATGTTGCATCGAAGGCGCCTTTGCCTGAACGGCCAGGTCCGTCCATATGGCCAGCATCGTCGGCCACAATCAAGCCATCCCGCAGATGGATCCTGCGGTCCGCGCGCTCTGCGATCTGGGCATCATGCGTGACCAGCACCAGCGTTGTGCCCGATTCGCGCTGCCGTTCCGTCAGCAGATCCAGAACGTGCTGCCCATTCTGCGAGTCCAGATTTCCCGTCGGCTCATCGGCCAGCACAATGGGCGGTTCCAGCACAAACGCGCGCGCCAGCGCCACGCGCTGCTGCTCACCTCCTGAAAGCTGCACCGGATAATGGTGCAGCCGGTCGCGCAGCCCCACGGTCTCCAGCAGCGCCTCGGCGCGCCGCCGCGCGTCCCCGAGGCCCCCGGCGCGCTTGTGCCCCGGGGTGGCGTTCCCGGGCACGTTCAGTTCATACGGCAGCATCACGTTTTCGAGCGCGGTAAGCGTCGGAATCAACTGGTATGACTGGAAGACGAACCCGATCCGGCGTCCGCGCACCTCGGCCAGCTTGTCTTCCTCGAGACTGGCGATGGAGACGCCGTCAAGAATTACCTCGCCCTCGCTGGGCGAATCCAGCCCCGCCAGCAGCCCCAGCAGCGTGCTTTTGCCGCTGCCGCTGGCGCCCATAATGGCGGCAAATTGCCCCTTTGGGATGATCAGGTCGACTCCGCGCAGAATCTCCACCGTCCGCACACCATTCCGTATGGACTTCTTCAGTCCCCGTACCTCGATCATCGAAGCTCCCGCTACCTTCATTGCTAGACTAATGCTGTGTTCGCCCGACGTGCGACTGCTGCAGCGGCTCCTCTGGTACTTTCCCTGCTCCCCCTGAACCTCTGCGCTCGTCCGCGCCATCCGCTTCCCGTGATCGACTGCTTCGGCGACAGCATCACGGCCGGGTATGGCGTCGCTCCGGGCAAATCCTATCCGGACGATCTGCAGTCGAATCTGGAGGCGCATGGTTACCACTACCGCGTCGTCAATTCCGGCATCAGTGGCAACACAACCAGGGACGGCGTGGACCGTCTGCAAAATGTCCTGCGTCTGCATCCCGTGCTTGTGCTCGTGGAATTCGGTGGCAACGACGGTCTGCGCGGCATCCCCGTCACCGACACACGCCGCAATCTGGACACCATCGTCTCCACACTGCTCCAGGCTGGCAGTAAGGTAGTTCTGCTCGGCATCACGCTGCCGCCGAATTACGGCCCGGATTACATCCGGCAATTCAATGCGACGTTCCCCCTTGTCGCCGCTCGCTATCATATCCCGGTGATCCCCGACATCTACAGGAACGTATATGAGGTGCCGAATGCCATTCAGTCCGACGGCATCCATCCCACCGCCGAAGGGGCCGAGATTCTGGCCCATAACTTTGTGCGTATGCTGGAGCCGCTGCTGCACAAATAGCCCAGCCAGCGGAAACTTCTTCCGCGCGGCTGGATTTCACAGCACACAGCGTGGGATTCGAGCAGCGCGGCGTCCGCCACCGCAGCCGTTCCGGCGAAACCTGCTCCGCCGTACGACCAGCACCTAAATCAGCACGATCACCGGCTGAAACAGCGTTCCTGCCACGCGTTTGCCGATTGCGGCCAGCTCCCGCTGCCCTGCAAAGATCTTCACCCGCTCTGCGCCCGAGTACTCCGGCAAATTCACCTGCATCCCGTTGCGCAGCCGTCCCAGCGTCGCCTCGTCCGCCGTCACCGCCGGCATCTCCGGCAGCAGCGTGCGCGGGTGCACCATCCTCTGCTCCAGCTCACCGGCCGCGTATAGTTGCTCAACTTCATCCAGCCTCACGGCCTGCTCCAGGGTGAATGGACCCGCTGCCGTCCTGCGCAGGCTCGCCAAATGCGCGCCACATCCCAGCCGCTGTCCCATCTCGTGCGCGATGGAGCGCACATAGCCACCGGCGGAAATCTGCATGGCGAACTGCGCCGCGTCCTCGTCCAGACTCTCGATCGCAAAGGTATCCACGCGGATCCGCACAGGCTTCAGTTCCGGAACCTTCCCTTCCCGCGCCAGCTTGTAGGCCGGCTTGCCGCCTACTTTTTTCGCGGAAAACGGCGGCGGCATTTGTGAGAGTTCGCCCACGTAGCGCGCCGCCTCGGCACGAACACTTTCCAGGCTGAGATGCAGAGGCGCAAAGGCGGCGGCAACAGCCTCACCCTCGGCGTCGTAGGTATCCGTGGCAAAGCCGAAGCGGATCGTCCCAGTGTAGTTTTTCTCGCCCGTATTCAGGAATTGTGCGAGCCGTGTGTATTTCCCCAGCAGCAGCGGAAGCACACCTGTCGCCATCGGGTCCAGCGTGCCCAGGTGGCCGACGGACGGTTCGCCCGTCGCTCGTCGCACTCGCGCCACTACGTCATGCGAGGTCATCCCGCCGGATTTGTCGATGATCAGGAGGCCGTTCACTCACACTACAATAAACCGCGCACGCTTCCGGCTCAGGAAACAAACTGACTATGGTTCTCCATCCCTGACCACTGATCCCTTCCACTCATATCTGCGACGCCGCCCGCTCCCGGATCAGCGACAGAAACTCATTCCTCGTGTTCTGCTTCTGGAAAACGCCCAGCATCGCCGAGGTTACGGTCGACGAGTTCTG
>JASHRH010000302.1 GCA_030037475.1 Acidobacteriaceae bacterium | reverse complement strand
CTGCCCAGGCTCCGGCAGATTCTGAGCTAGAGCGAAACCAGCGAAGGTGTATCTCAGAGCCGCAGTCCTCGACGCGGCTTTCCGCCGAAGAAACCGGGGCCCCCGGCACGCCAGCTTCAGGCGTGCCGGGGTGGAAAGAAAGCCGCACTGAACCGACCTTAAAAAGACACAGCATCGCTGGTTTCGCCCTGGGCTGTATCGACATATAGCTTCGAGAGAATCTGCTGAATCAAAACAAGTTGTCATCCTGAGCGAGCCAGCCGAATCGGCTGCGCCTGAAGTTGGCGCAGCAGGAATTCAGGCGGCGAGTCGAAGGACCTGCATTTCGTTGTTCCCCTTCGAGAACTTAGCTGTAGATGGCAGCGACTATATGTCGATACAGCCTGGCGGGTGTCCTGGGTAGTGGGTCAGTTTGGATTTGTTTTGAAGGGGCACGACTTCAGTCGTGCCGCAGGTTGCTCTCAATGAGGGGGCTTCAGCCCCCGAGGGATGTTTTTCTTTCAAACTGACACACCACCCAGGGCCGTGGCTTTGTATCAGGGCACGATACAACGGGTGCCCCACATCTGCCCGGTTTTGGCAGATGTGGGAGGGCCCGGATCTCAACCGGCTTTTGTATCAGGGGTACGGCTTCCCAGCCTGCGGAAAGATATCCCGAGACAGGGGCTTTGTATCAGGGCACGACTTCAGTCGTGCCGTAAAGAGCCTGATATACAGGGGCTTTAGCCCCTGAGGTGAGATCCCTTGCAAACTGACCCACTGCCGCGTCCTGGGACTTCTTGACAAAATAAATGAACTGTCATCCTGAGCGAACGGGGCCCCGAACGCGGTTCAGTTCGGGGGTGGTGAGCGAAGGATCTGCGGTTGCTTCTTGCCGTGCCTGGCACGAAAGTTTCGGAACCCGCAGTCACAGCAGCAGCACGGGCACTGTTTCACCCGCAGCCATCCGTTCCGCGGTTTCCGGAACCACCAGAAAACCGTTTGCCTGTGCGGCTGCGGCCAGATCGCCGGAGCCGTGCCACGGGACAGGCCGCACGCGCGCCCCATTCGCATCGCTTTCCATCCGCGCAGGCAGGAATCGCGTAAGCCCTGCCTTCACCCGCACTTCTTCTTCCAGCCGCGCCGTCGCAAATCGAGGAGCCGCTTCGGTCTCCCCGCCCAGCGCCCGCAGCAGCGGCGCAACGAACAGCGCGAAGGTCACCATAGTGGAGACGGGATTGCCCGGCAGTCCGAAGAAGTACGCCTCTGGCAGCCGGCCGAAAACCACCGGCTTGCCTGGCTGAATGCGCGCCCCCGTGAAGAAAAATTCCGCGCCGCGCCGCAGGAGGGCTTGTTCGACAAAGTCGAATTTCCCCATGGAAACCCCGCCCGTCAGCAGGATCAGGTCCATACCGGAAGCCGCCGCAAGTGCCTCTTCTGTAGCCGCCGGATCGTCTCGAACGACGGGAAGAATTCTCGGTGCCCCGCCCGCGGCGAGCGTCTGCGTAGCCAGGGAGTAACTGTTTGAGTTGCGAATCTGATGCGGCAGCGGCGTCCGCGTGACATCCACCAGCTCGTCGCCGGTAGCGAGGATCGCCACGCGCGGGCGCGCAAAGACTGCCATCGTGGCATAGCCACAAGCTGCTGCCGCCGCGATCTGCGGAGCCGTCATGCGGCAGCCCGCCGGAGCCAGCACGTCTCCGGCATGCGCCTCCGATCCAGCCTCGACGATGTTCTCGCCCGGCGCGAGTGCGCGCGGCGCGGCCAGACGGACGAAACCGTCGGAAGCCTCCACGCGCTCGATCATCGCCACGCAGTCCGCGCCGGCAGGGACCGCCGCGCCAGTCATGATCTCGACCGCCTCACCCGCCGCCAGCGGTCCTCCTGTCCACGGCTCCCCGGCGCGAAGCAGCCCTGCAACGCGCAGTCGGCCCGTACTCAGCTCGGCAGCGCGGCAGGCAAAACCGTCGCGCGTGGAGCGGGGGAACGGTGGCTGATCGCGATCGGCCACAATTGGCTGCGCCAGAACACGACCGGCCGCGGCGAGCAGCGGTGCCTGCTCGACCGCGTGCTCCACGGAGCGGAGATCCTCCATATGGCGGCGAACGCATTCTGCGGCATCTGCGTAGCTGAGCACAATCTCCGAAGGCGCGGCAGGCATGTCCACGATTGTCGCAACGGTATGCGGAAAAAGGAAAGAGCGCCGTCGCCGGCGCTCGCTCCTGGAAGCCCCGGTCAGGATCAGTGCTTCTTCTTCTTGCCGGCATTGTAGCTGGTGGACTGAGTCTGGCTCATCTCCTGGACGACCGCTTTGGCATCGGGCGCGAACTGACCGTTAGGCGCCAGTTCCAGGTACTTCTGATAGGCCTCCAGGCATCCCGGCGGGGCAATGATCTTCTGCGTCTGCGGGTCCACAGTGGCTTTGTTGATGAGCGCCTTGCCCTTCAGATAGTACGCGACGGCGTCATTGGGATTGGCTGCGATCGCCTTATCTGCCGCGGCCACGGTGGCGTCGATCTGGTTGTACCGATCCATCATGATCGCTTCGTTCGTGTAGTACGTCGCCGCGCCGGTCGGATTATCCCTGGCCGCATCATCGTAGGTCGCCCGTGCTTCGGGGTACTTGCCTCTCGAGGCCAGCGATTCTCCCAGCGCGTCTTCCGCCGAGCCCAGCATCTCCGGGTGCGGCTTCGCCATCGCCTTATCCAGGGCGATCCCCTTTTGCAGCGAGGCGATCGCGTCGGCCCAGTCTTTCTCGCCGCGCTGCGCCACCCCCAGTTCCACCCACAGCACGGCGGCGTTCGGCATGATCGCGACGTCCTTCTGCATCAGCGTGGCTGCCGCGGCATAGTTCTTCGCGGCGTCGTCCGATCGCGCCGTTCCCAGATCGGCATTCAGGTTCTTGATCTTCGCGTTCTCCTTCATAATGCCGGCGTTCTTCTTCTTGACTTCCTCCACCTGCTTCCGCTGTTCGGGACTCATCTTCGCCAGATACGCCTCGCGGCTCATATCGAAATCCTGCAGCGTGTCCTGTCCCGCCTTGATCTGCACGTTGTCGAACTGGTCGACCACCTTGCCCTTCTCCGTATCGGGCTGGCGGAACGTCACCGTGTACGATCCCGGCTCGATATTGTCGCCCTTGTACTGCCCGCTCGCATTCACGTCAAACGTGTATTTGGGCGTCTGATCCGGCGACGTCAATCCGCCCGGGAACAGCGAAACCGTACCCGCCATAGGCACCCCAGTCGGATCGGTGACGGTCCCGTGAATCGACCCGGTTTTTGCCTGAGCCGCCGCACGCGACGCGGCCAGCGAGAAGGTGAGAGCAACAAAGATGGCGAGCGCAAAGCGCAGCCGGAATAGTTCTGTTCGCATCGGGATCCTTCCTCTCATAATGAGCGCGTACGGCCGGCCGGCGCGCCCCGTAAACCCTAAACGTTCTGTTCGGCACGCGACGCGTACCGAATGGGGTCCCTGACCCCGGCCTGCCCGAAAGCGCGAAGGCGCAGGACGCAGCTGTCGCAGACGCCGCAGGCCGCCTCCGAACTCGAATAGCATGACCACGTTAAATCCAGGGGCGCGGCCAGTTCAAGGCCCAGCGCCACGATCTCCCTCTTGTGCATATGGATGAGGGGAGTGCGGACGGCGATGTCGCCCTCGCGGGTTCCCATGCGGATCAGTTGCTGAAATGCCTCATAATAGGCTGGCCGGCAGTCGGGATAGCCGGAGCTGTCCTGCTCCACGGCGCCGATAAAGACGCTTTTGGCGCCCAGCACCTCGGCCCAGCTCACCGCGGCGGAGAGAAAATGCGCGTTACGGAACGGTACGTACGTGACCGGGATCTCCGCCCCAATGGCTTCTCCGGCCGGTGCTTCCGGAACGTCAATCGTCGGATCGGTCAGCGCCGATCCGCCGATACGCCGGAACAGATCGAGCCGCAGGTGGAGAAAATCGCGGAACCCGAGCGCCTCGGCCACGTCGCGCGCCGCCTGTAATTCACGCTCCTCCGTTCGCTGACCGTAGCTGCAGTGCAGGGCATAGGCGTCGGTTTCGCGCGCGGCCAGCGTGGCGCAAACGCAGGAATCCATGCCTCCGGAGAGGCAAACCACGGCCCGTTCGCGCCTTGTCTGCGCCACTCTTTATCCTAGCGCGCGGCGACGGGCCGCAGCGAACGGTCCACGGTACCGGAGTAATCCGGCACGACTTTGACGCACTAGCTTCTCCACCGCAGCGTCACCGGCCCCTCCATCGGGTGCCGCATCGGCTCGCCGGTGCGCGCCGACTCCAGACGCGCCTGCTTCAGCGCGAAATACCACTTTGCCGGTTTGTCCGCGTCGTCGATCAGCATCAGCGCCGGATCATACCGCAGCCCCTGCGCCTGCTGGATCATCGTCACCTGATCCTGCCGCACGAACATCTTCCCGAAGAATTTCAGCACCGCCGTCAGGAACGGCACGCTGTACAGCACATTCCACGCCCCTGCCACGTCAATGCGGCAGGTCGTCGTCGTCACCGGCGTCACCGTCGTCAGGCTGGAGAACCACTTCTTCCCGCAGCGGATCGTCTCAATCCGCCGATTCGGCAGCACAAAGTCGATGGTTGTCGTGATCGGCTCCCCATAAACGCCCAGCAGCTTGTACGGCGCGCTGTTCGCCGAGGGCGCATGACTCGCCATCCGGAACCCCTGCGCAATCGGCTCGAACCGCTTCTCCTTCTCGTGAATGCTGGCTTGTTTGCGCCACCACCACGACTGGTGCACGAACGGTCCGTGCGCCGGGTCCATCAGTCCGATGATCCCGTGATCCACATTGCAGGGCAGGTCGGCCGTCAGATGCGCGCCACGAAATCTCTCGCTGAACTTGGGCAGCTCCGGGACTGGCGGCAGAGCCGGGTCGCCTGCCCGCGCGCGCCCGCTGCCCGGCTCCGGCACGTACACCCACGCGGAACCGTCGCGCTCCTCGCAGGGAAATGCGCCGCCGTAGATCTTCGCCGGGTCGAGCGTGTCCTGGCGGGTCAGCGACGGAATTTCCACGCACTGCCCGCTCACCGGCTCGAACGCCCATCCGTGATATTTGCAGGTAAGCGTCTGGCCGTCGAACCAGCCGCACGAGAGCGGAATCCCCCGGTGCGGGCAGTTGTCGCGCATCGCGAACAGCCGCCCATCGGCTCGCCGCCCCAGCACCATCGGGATGCCCATCAGCAGCGCCGTCGTGAGCTTGTTGCCGCGCAGCCCCTTGCTGCGCATCGCCGGATACCAGTCGTTGTAAATCAGCGTTGCCGGCGGTCCGCCGGCACTCGCGGGAGCAGCATTCGTGGCCATAGGGACGCGGAAAACCTGTCTCCCCACTATAGCCCGGAGGCTTCCCATCAGCTTTCATTTGCTGGCCGGTTTTTTGGGGGCGATCTTCGCCTGAATGAGCGAAAGGCCTTCCTTGAGCGCTGCGCGCCCCAGTTCCAGGTCAAGTGTCGCCAGGGGTGTTCCTGTGCTCTTTGCCAGCTCCAGATACGCAGCGTCGTAGACGGTCAGATGATGCCGGCGCGCCAGGTTCAGCACTTCTGGTCCTTCCGGCAACGGCTCAACTGCAATGGGCAGCCGCGCCAGCTTCTGCAGGAACAGAGTCGTCCTGGCCTCACTGAGACGGCGCCTGCGCTCGTTGACGACCAGCACATTCCGAATCTCAAACCACCACAGGGGCGTCGTCAGTGCCGGCTCCGACGCGAGGAGACCCAGAGCAAAATCGGCATCGGGATTTGATTCGTCCAGGAAGGCCCAGGCTGCTGTGACGGAGACGTCCAGAACGAAAGGCATTACCGCTTCCTGCCTTCATCCCGTGCGGAAAGCAGGTCTTTCACGGCGATCGGACCGTTGCTGCGCCCCAATGCCCGAAGGTCCTCGATTGCCGCCTGGATCGCCGCCTGCTGATGATCCGCGTCGGGGATCAATCGTGCGACCCGCTTGCCGCGCCGCGTGATGATCAGCGTGTCTCCACGTTCTACGTCATCGAGCAACTGCAGAAAGCGCGTCTTGGCCTCGGATGCCTGAACCTGTCTCATGGCTCAATTATTGACCAGTCAAAATGCCCAGTCAATCAGTATTTACGACAATAAAGCCCGCGGAATCTTTCCCGCGGGCCCTGGTCGCTGCACCCTGCTCCCTATTTCCCCTTCAGCAACGCCTTTGCGTCATCCAGGTGCTTCTGCAGCACCGGCAGCGCGCTCTGCGCGTACTGCTGGATTTGTGGGTTCGTCGCCGCAGTCGCTTCCTTTTTGTACACAGCGATCGCCTTCGTGTGCCCCGCGATCATCTCCTGAATGTACTTGTGGTCGAACGCCTTTCCCTTCAGCTTCTGGAACGGGCCGATCATCGTCTTGTTATTCATGGTGTCAATCGCATTCGGCACCGTCAGGTTGGCCTGCTGCGCCGCCGTGGACAGGTTGCTGTAGTCCTGCGTGTGGTCGGTCGCCAGCGTCTGCCCGTAACTTTGGACATCCTGGGAGCTGGACGCTGTCTGAGCGAGTTGCCCCAGATTCGCTTCCACCATATCGGTTTGTGCGGCGAAATTGACAAACTGCTGATCCGTCATCCCCGCCCCGGCTCCTGTCTTCTGAGCCAGCACGGGCAGGCAGCACAGCGCCAGGCAGCAAACGCCGGCAAGCATGCGTTTCATATCCATTACCTCCAGTCGAGATTGAGAATCCCGGCATTGTCGATGCTGTTGTCGCGAGCCGGAGCGGGCGCCGCTCCGGCGATCCCACCACGGTTCCTGGCCCACTTTCATCGATGCGCCCAGCCAAATTTCTGTGGCCTCAACCAGCGAAAAGAACGCTGGAAAAAGAAAAGCCCGCGCAATCTCTCTCGCGGGCCTGAACTATCTGTTTTTGCTTTGCGCGAAGCGCGTCCGCCTGGACGGCCGGTCCTCAGGCCTTCCCGATCGCCATGTGCTCCAGCGGAATCCCCGCCCGGCTGACTACTTCGAACCGCAGAGCACCCGTCTTGTGGTCGCCCTCGACCCGCACGTGGTCGCCGTGCAGCACTTCCCCGTCCAGGATCTTCATCGCCAGCGGATCCTGGATCAGCCGCTGGATCGCCCGCTTCAGCGGACGCGCCCCATACGCCTGATCGTAGCCCGCGGTAAAGATCTGCTTCCGCGCCGCATCGGTCAGCTCGATCGTGATGTGCCGGTCGGCCAGCAGCTTCTCCAGATCCTTCAGCCGCAGTTCCACGATCCGCGCCAGTTGCTCCTCGCCCAGCGGACGGAAGATCACGATATCGTCCACGCGGTTCAGGAACTCCGGCCGGAACTGCTCTCGCAGCAGCCGCATCACGCTCTCCTGCGCCTGCGCATACGCCTTTTCGTTCGTCAGCGACTCACCCTGCAAAAACGCCGCACCCAGATTCGACGTCATGATCAGCACCGTGTTCTTGAAGTCCACCGTGCGTCCCTTCGAGTCTGTCAGTCGCCCGTCATCCAGCACCTGCAGCAGCACGTTGAAGACATCCAGATGCGCCTTCTCGATCTCGTCCAGCAGGATCACCGAGTACGGCCGCCGCCGCACAGCTTCCGTCAGTTGCCCGCCTTCGTCGTAACCCACGTATCCCGGAGGCGCGCCGATCATCCGCGCCACAGCGTGCTTCTCCATGTACTCGCTCATGTCCAGCCGTACCATCGCCTGCTCGTCGTCGAAAAGGAACTCCGCCAGCGCCCGCGCCGTCTCTGTTTTACCCACGCCCGTCGGTCCCAGGAAGATGAACGACCCAATCGGCTTCTTCGGGTCGCTCAGCCCTGCCCGCGACCGCCGAATCGCATTCGCCACGATGCTCAGCGCATGATCCTGGCCAATGACGCGCTCGCGCAGACGCTCCTCCATCTGCACCAGCTTCTTCACCTCGCCTTCCAGCATCCTCGACACCGGAATGCCCGTCCATTTGCTGACGATCCGCGCGATGTCCTCCTCGTCCACCTCTTCTTTCAGCATCCGCGGGCCACCCGCCGCGCCTTCCTGCGCCGCATTCAGCTGCTTCAGCTCGGCTTCCAGCTTCGGCAGCTCGCCGTACTGGATCTGCGCCGCCCGCTCCAGATTGCCGCGCCGCGTCTGCTCCTCCGCCTCGAAGCGCAGTGCTTCCACCTGCTTCTTCAGGTCGCTCAGCCGCGTAATCGCCTCGCGCTCCTTGTGCCACCGTGCGCGCAGCGCGGTGGATTTCTCGCGTAGCTGCGCGACTTCGCGCTCTACCTGCTCCAGACGCTCTTTGGAGTTCGGATCGCTCTCCCGCTTCAGCGCCGTCCGCTCGATCTCGAGCGAGGTCGCCTCGCGCTCCAGCTCATCGATCTCCTGCGGCACGCTCCCAATCTGGATTGCCAGCGAAGCCGCCGCCTCATCCACCAGATCGATTGCCTTATCCGGCAGGAAGCGGTCGGAAATGTACCGGTGCGACAGCGTTGCCGCCGCCACAATTGCCGAGTCGCGGATGCGCACCTTGTGGTGCGCCTCGTACCGCTCCTTCAGCCCGCGCAGAATCGCAATCGTATCCTCGACGTTCGGCTCACCGACATACACGATCTGGAACCGCCGCTCCAGCGCCGCGTCCTTTTCGATGTACTTCTTGTATTCGTTCAGCGTCGTCGCGCCGATCGCCCGCAGCTCGCCACGCGCCAGCGCCGGCTTCAGCATGTTGCTGGCGTCAATCGCGCCTTCTGCCGCGCCCGCGCCAACGAGCGTGTGCAGTTCGTCGATGAAGAGCACGATTTGCCCGTTCGATTCCTCGATCTCCTTCAGCACCGCCTTCAGCCGATCCTCGAATTCGCCGCGATACTTCGCGCCCGCCAGCATCGATCCCAGATCCAGCGCGATCACCCGCTTCTCGCGCAGCGCGTCCGGTACGTCGCCATGCACGATCCTCCGCGCCAGGCCCTCCACAATCGCCGTCTTGCCCACCCCCGGCTCGCCAATCAGCACCGGGTTATTCTTGGTCCGCCGCGACAGCACCTGGATCACGCGCCGGATTTCCTCATCGCGCCCGATCACCGGATCCAGCTTGCCGCGCCGCGCCAGCTCGGTCAGATCCTTCGCGTACTTCTCCAGCGCCTGGTACTTCGCCTCCGGATTCTGATCCGTCACCCGTTGGCTGCCGCGCACGCTGGCCAGCGACTTCAGCACCGCGTCATGCGTCGCGCCCAGCGACGCCAGCAGCAGTTGCGCGCCATCGTTCTTCTGCCGCGTCAGCGCCAGCAGCAGGTGTTCTGTCGAGACGTACTCGTCCCTGAACTGCTCCGCCTCTTTGAATGCCTGATCGAAAACCTGGTTCAGCGCATTCGACGCGCCCGGCTGCGCCGCGCTCCCGCTCACCTTCGGCAGTTGATTCACCGCCTCCTGCGCCCGCGCCTCCAGCCGATCGGTCGCCACGCCGATCTTCTCCAGCACGGCCGGGATCACGCCTTCTTTGTCCGCCAGCAGCACCGTCAGCAAATGCAGCGGCAGAATCTCCGGATTGCCGTTCTCGGCCGCAAGCTGGCTGGCGCTCTGCACCGCCTCCTGCGACTTCACCGTGAATTTGTCCCAACGAATTGCCATCGTCTTGTCCTGTTACTGATCCTGAGATGATTCTGCACCTGAAAAACAGCGGGAGGGTATCCCCTCCCGCCCTGATTACTGACTACCGACTACCGTCTACTGCCTTCACGCTGCCTTCTTGCCGCCCTCGATCTGACTCTTGCCCACCTGCACCTTGATCTGCTTCGGCTTCGCCTCCGGCCGCTTCTCCAGCTCCAGCTTCAGCACGCCGGCATCATAGCTGGCCTTCACGCCTTCCGGATTCACCGTGTTCGGTACCGTGAACGACCGGTAGAAGCTGCCGTAGCGCCGCTCGATCCTGTGGAAGTTCTCTTCCTTCTCTTCCTTCTCGAACTTGCGTTCGCCTTTCACGGTCAGCACGTTGTTTTCAAGCTGAATGTCCAGATCGCTCTCCTGCATCCCCGGCACTTCCAGCTTCAGGACGATCTTGTGCTCGTCCTCGTAAATGTCCACTGGCGGCACGAACGCCGCCGTCGTCAGCGCATCGCCCTCGCCCTGCGCCCGGTTGTACTCCTGGAACAGCGAGTTCATGCGGTTCTGCAGCGCCAGCACGTCACGAAATGGATCCCAACGAGTCATTGCCATGGTTCTTCATCCTCCATACCAAAGAAAAGATTTTGACAGGGAGGCCGACCCGCCTGGCCAGCCCCACGTTTGTCTGATGACACTATAGCATAAACGATGCATAAAATATGAGCGTATTTATATCAATATATAGAATTCATATAAACTATTGAAAATAATTGTCTTATATTGTAGATTTGCGGTTCGGAGCCACCCCCAATGCGGTCTCCTGCCTCACCCGGCGACCGAAACTGACTTGTCCATCACCTGATTTCCCCCAACCCAGCCCCCTTTTCGAGCTTGGGCTGTATATCCCAAGCCTTCCTCTAAAGCTGATGTGACGCCCGGCACATACAGGCGTTCCTTCGCGACTCGACAATCTTCTGTTTTTCAGATTGTGGATGGCCGCCAGCGAACGGCCTCGCGTCCGCTTTGCGCCGGCCGGCGCCGCAACGCCCACGCAGCAGTTCAATTTTCCACGCCTTCGCTGGCGGCAGAAACGGAGAACCGCAAATGAACGCAGCCACACTCGAGTACCCGGAAGTTGTCGCGTCCGCGAAAGTAGAAGCCCCTGCCCAGTACGTCTTCTTCTTCGGTGCAGGCGTGGCCGAAGGCAACGGCAGGATGCGCGATGTGCTCGGCGGCAAAGGCGCCGGCCTTGCCGAAATGACCAATGCCGGCCTTCCCGTCCCTCCCGGCTTCACCATTCAGACCGAGGCCTGCCGCGAATACATGCGCGGCGCGCTCTCGCCGCAGGTGACCGAGCAGATGGATCTCGCCCTCGCCCGCCTCGAAAAGCTCCAGGGCCAGCGCCTCGGTGCCGGTGACAATCCGCTGCTGGTCAGTGTCCGCTCCGGCGCGAAGTTCTCCATGCCCGGCATGATGGACACCATCCTGAACCTTGGCCTGAACGACATCTCCGTCGAAGCCCTGGCGAAGAAATCCAGCAATCCACGCTTTGCTTACGATTCCTATCGCCGCCTGATCCAGATGTTCGGCGACGTCGTCCTCGACATCCCAAAGGCCGATTTCGAGCACATCTTCGACGAGACGAAGAGAAAGTACCACGCGAAGCAGGATACGGATCTCACGCCCGCCGC
>JASHRH010000301.1 GCA_030037475.1 Acidobacteriaceae bacterium | reverse complement strand
GGTGGAAGCGGATGGCGAGGTGCTGGGTGCGTCATACACGGCGATTGGGATGGCGGAGCAGAAGCTGAATTTGCTGTGGCCGAAGGCAGGAGACAGGAATCAGTGATCATTACTCAGTGATCAGGAAAATGGCCGCGCAGGCGCGATTCCGGCGTGGTGGGGCGAGAATCGGATTGGCGGATGGAGATGACTATGGCGCGGAAAGCGTCGTAGTCGTCGCAATCCTGCTGACGGCGGGAAGTGTCACAAGACCGATTCTGACGGTGACGGCGAGACGGCTGATCGCCTCGGTGGCGACGATTCACTTCGCGCACCAGGCGGGATTGCTGGCGGCAATTCTGCCCATGCAGCGCGCGGCGTCGGCTGAGCCGATACAGGCGCTGAGGACGGAGCAGAGGACGAGGACGGGAACCAGGGAAGATCGGGTATGCTGGGAGGCACGGACCCGGAACGGTCCGGCAAGGAGAACGGAATGGCAGCACTGGTGATTGGGAGCTTTGCAGCGATCTTTCTGGGAGCGATCCTCTGGGCGACAAGACGGAGCGGGGAAGAGCACGGCGGGCATTGAGGCTAAGTAACTGCTTCTGCGACAAGATATGGTTTGTCATATCACGTACGATTTTTTGGAGAACAAGCTCGCGCCCCGCGCCTTCCGAGCTGTGACCGGGAATGAACAGAGACCGCTATCCTGCATTTTTTCTTGCATCTACTGAGGATGGAAAACGGCAGGAAACAGCCGTGCCGGGTGGCAAACAGCTTGCATTCTCATCCTGATTGGCAGTTTTGTTGAGGCCCACGCTTCATTTTCCGGGAAAGCGTCCTCTCCCCCATGGTCAGGTCCTTCCAAACCCGCATTATCGCGATTCTGCTGGCACTATTTACCGGCGCAGCGATTGTGTGCGCGGGCTTCAACCTGGACCAGGAAAACCACTATCCGTCTCCGACCGACGGGGTTTGGTGGATTGAGGGACACGGCGGGCTGCTGGCCCAGCGCGTTCCGGATGACAGCCCGGCCGAACAGGGAGGCGTGAAGGCCGGGGACCTGCTGACGAGCGCCGACGGCGCGCCGATGCGACAGGTGGCCGACCTGACGCGCGAGATGTGGCGGACCGGGGCCAACCTGACCATCCATTACACGCTGGTGCGGGACGGAATCCGGATCCCGGACGTGCCGGTGGTGCTGGCGGCGCAGGACCACGGCCTCAACCAGGGATTCCGGCTGATCGCGCTGGTGTACCTGTGCATTGGGCTGTACGTGCTGCTGCGACGCTGGACGGCGCCGCACTCGACGCACTTCTACATCTTCTGCCTCACCTCATTCGTTCTGTACGCGTTCTGGTACACGACCAAATTCAACGAGTTCGACTGGATCGTGTACTGGAGCAAGGTCGGCGCGGAGGCGCTGCAGCCGGCGCTGTTCCTGCATTTTGCGCTGGCGTTTTCGAGCGGGCGGCAACGGCGGCATCGCTGGCTGGCGCTGCTGACGTATTTACCGGGCGCGGCGATCGTCGGGCTACAGGTGATGGCCATTGAGCTGTGGTCGGCGACGGAGCTGCTGAAGCACCGGCTGGATCAGGTCGCGACGGGCTATCAGGCGCTGTTCTACGTGCTGGCGGCCGGGGTCTTCTATCTGCACTTCCGGCAGACGGAAGCACCGCTGGAGCGGCAGCAACTGAAGTGGCTGACCTGGGGCACAGTGCTGGCGGTCGCGCCGTTCACGCTGTTCTCGGCGATTCCGTATTTGATGGATGCGTCGATGCCGGATGCGGTGACGAAACTGGCCGGCATCTGCATGGTGATTCTGCCGCTCACATTCAGCTGGGCAATCGTGCGCTACCGGATGATGGACGTGGACCTCATCTTTAAGCGCGGCGTGACCTACACGCTGGCGACGGCGGCGCTGGTCGGCGTGTACTTCGCGCTGGTTGCAGTTTCGGCAGAGGTGGTACACACGCGACTGCCCGGTTTTGGCGTGTGGGGGCTGATGGCGGCGATTATCATCACGGCGCTGCTCTTCGATCCGCTGAAGCGATCGATTCAGCAGCGCGTGGACCGGGTTTTTGACCGGCAGAGCTACGACTACCGCTCGACGCTGATCGATTTCGGGCGGGGGCTAAGCTCGTTTACGAATCTCGATGCGCTGCTGCACGCGATTGTGGACCGGCTGCAGCGGACGCTGCTCGTCGAGCGGGTTGGCGTGTTCCTGGCCGACGCGCCACCACCCCTTCAAGCCAACGGCAGGGTTGCCGGGGGCGCGGGAAGCTACCGGCTGGCGGCGCAGCATGGCCTGTCGGCAACGATCCAGCAGGAAGGGCTGGACCTGGGATTCCTGAAGTTCGATCAGCCGGACGCGCGGACGCACACGTTCCTCGAAAATCCGCAACTGGCGCTGCACCTGACGCCGCAGCAGCAGAAGTCGGCAGCGATCCTGGATATGAACTACTTCCTGCCCTGCAAGGCGGGCGTGCCCGGAGCGCGCGACTGGCAGGTGCAGGACCGCACGATTGCGGTGATCGGGCTGGGACGACGCGCCGGCGGGGATTTCCTGTCGAGCGAAGACATGGAGCTGCTGGAGTCGCTGGCCGGATACATCGGCATCGCGCTGCAGAACGCGCGGCTGTACGCCAGCCTCGAAGAGAAGATCACGGAGTACGAGCGGCTGAAGGAATTCAACGAGAACATCGTCGAATCCATCAACGTGGGGATTCTGGCGGTCGATCCGGAAGAGCGGATCGAGAGCTGGAATTCGCAGATGGAAGTGATGTTCGCGCTGGCGCGGAAAGAGGCGCTGCACCAGCCACTGGCGGCGGTGTTTCCGCCGGAGCTGGTGGCGGAGTTCCACCGCGTGAAAGACGAGCCGGGCGTGCACAACCTGTACAAGTTCCGGCTCGAGACGCGAGCGGAAGAGAGCCGGATCGCGAACATCGCGATTGCGCCGCTGGTGGCACGTGACCTGCGCACGGTCGGGCGGATCATCCTGATCGACGACATCACGGACCAGACGCAGATGGAAGGGCAACTGGCGCAGGCGGAGAAGCTGTCGTCGATCGGATTGCTGGCGGCGGGCGTGGCGCACGAGGTCAACACACCGCTGGCGGTCATCTCGTCGTACACGCAGATGCTGGCGCGGCAGGTGCGGGGCGACGACCGGCTGGCGCCGCTGCTCGAAAAGATCACGCAGCAGACCTTCCGGGCGTCGGAGATCGTGAACGGGTTGCTGAACTTCTCGCGCACCAGCGGAGCGGAGTATCGCGAGACGGACGTGAACGCGATCATTCGCGAGACGCTGGTGCTGCTGGAGCACCAGTTCAGGACCGCGCAGATCCGGGTGGAAATGAGCCTGATGCCGGAGCTGCCGCCGATCCTGGGAAATCCGGGGAAGCTGCAGCAGGTGTTTCTGAATCTGTTTCTGAACGCGAAGGACGCGATGACCGGCACGCAGGAGGAGCGCACGCTGCGCGTGGCCACGGAAGTCAACGGGCACGTGAGCATTTCGATCGCAGACCGCGGCTCGGGCATTGCGCCGGAGCATCTGCGGCGAATTTACGATCCATTCTTTACGACGAAAACCGCGCGCCGGGACGGCCAGCCGCGCGGCACAGGGCTGGGGCTGGCAGTGACCTACGGCATCATTCAGGAACATTCGGGAAAGATTCATGTGGAAAGCCAGATGGGACAGGGAACCACGTTCTATCTGGAATTTCCCATGCTGAGGAAGCCGGCCCATGTCTGAAGGAACGCTGACCGCACCCACGAGCAACGGGACCGCTCAGGGCGCAGAGAACGCCCCGCGGATTCTGATCGTCGACGACGAGGCGGCGATTCGCGAATCGCTGGAGACGCTGCTGACGCTGGAAGGCTATGCGGTGGAGTGCGTGGAGAACGGCGAGCAGGGGCTGGAGCGGATCGCGGAGCAGCCGTTCGACCTGGTGCTGCTGGATCTGGCGCTGCCAGGGCGGAACGGGATGGAAATCCTGGCCAGGATCCGGGAGCGGCACGCGCAACTGCCGGTGATCATGATCACGGCCTACGGCACGGTGGGCAACGTGGTGGATGCCATCCGCGCCGGAGCGCAGAACTTCGTCCAGAAGCCGTGGGACAACGAGAAGCTGCTGGCGGATATTCGCGCGGCGGTCGCGCGGTACCGGGCTGAGGAAGAGAACGTCCAGCTGAAGCGGGCGCTGCGGCAGCGGTACAGCTTTCCGAACATCGTGGGCAAGAGCGAGGCCATGCTGCGGATCTTCGATCTGGTGGCGCAGGTGGCGCCGACGCGCTCGACGGTGCTGATCCAGGGCGAGAGCGGGACGGGCAAGGAGCTGATCGCCAAGGCGCTCCATGCGAACTCGCCGCGCAAGGACAAGCCGTTTGTCCCGGTGAACACCGGCGCGATGCCGACGGACCTGCTGGAGTCCACGCTGTTCGGGCATGTGAAGGGCGCGTTCACCTCGGCGATTGCGGCGAAGAAGGGACTCTTCGAGGTCGCGAACGGCGGCACGCTGTTCCTGGACGAGATTGGCACGATGGGCATGGACACGCAGGCGAAGATCCTGCGCGTGCTGCAGGACCGGCGGTTCATGCATCTGGGCGGCGTACAGGAAATCCAGGTGGACGTGCGCATCATCGCGGCCACCAATGTGGACCTGCAGCAACTGGTGCGGGAAGGGAAGTTCCGCGAGGATCTTTTTTATCGCCTGAACGTGATCGCGATCGAGCTGCCGCCGCTGCGCAGCCGGCGCGAGGATATTCCGCTGCTGGCGGCACATTTCCTGAAGCGCTTCAGCGAGGAGAACGCGCTGCCGGCGCGGTCGTTTACGCCGGACGCGATGCGCGCGCTGGTGGATTACGAGTGGCCGGGCAACGTGCGCGAGCTCGAGAATGTGGTGGAGCGCGGCGTGGTGCTGTCGTCGGGGGAGAATATCGGGGCCGACCTGCTGCCGGGTCATCTGACGGGCGCGAGCTACTCCAGCAGCCTGCTGGAGCACAATCCGGACGCCTCGCTGTTCGACATCATCGAAGACATCGAGCGGCGGATCATCATGGACAAGCTGGAGCGCAGCAACTGGAACCAAACGGAAGCGGCGGAAGCGTTCCGGATTCCGCTCTCGACGCTGAACCAGAAGATCAAGCGGCTGAACATCGAGATACGGAAGAAAGTGCGAGAGTGATCGGTAGTCAGTAGTCGGGAAGCAGGGCTCGGGGCGGTGGGGCGTCCTGAGGAAATTGCAGGGGCCGCGCTGTTTCTTGCTTCAGACGATTCGAGCTTCGTGAATGGGGTGGAGCTGTCCGTCGACGGCGGCATGTCGGCCATCTGAAGCGGCGGATCTCGGTGAGTGCATGATCGCCAATGCACTCATCGACGCGACAAGGGTGAGTGCCCGAGGCTGAGGGATCAGGAATCAGGCCCACCCTGTGGCGCAAAACGCGACAGGGTGGGGCATCCGGGAGGGTTGCCGGGATGGACCTGCGGTTGCTTTACGCTCCGCATCTCGCGCAGGACGATCCAGAGAGTTCAACTTCTTATTTCGCCTGCGCCAGCTCCGCAACCACTGCAGCAATTTTATCGAGTATCTGGTACCAGCCTTCCAACTGGCCGCTGTTTGTTGCGTCCTCCATGGTTTCATTTCCGATGAAGGTGAGTCTCGTCCGGCAGTTTCCAAGATCCTCGAAGGTGATCACATCGAACGCATCGTCGATGGCCTCATGAACTATTCCATATTGGGCAGGGTCAACCTTGTTTCCCTGCGAGTCGGAAAAGTACATAGAGGAAACGATCTTCTCGTGCGGAACAATCTCGTGGTATTCACCAGCGTTCCAGAACTCCTGCCCGTCCGGTGCCCTCATGCAGCAGAGAAATTTGCCTCCCACGCGAAAATCGATCCTGCAAACAGGC
>JASHRH010000028.1 GCA_030037475.1 Acidobacteriaceae bacterium | reverse complement strand
GGCTCACTCTGCGTCTGGCCGCCGTCACCACGGCGATCCTGCTCGCGCTCGCCGTGCCGCTTGCTTTCTGGATCGTCAGCACCCGCTCGCGCCTGCGTCCCGTAGTGGAAGCCATCACCACGCTGCCCATCCTGCTGCCACCGACGGTCCTCGGCTTCTATCTGCTCGTTCTGCTCGGCCAGCGTACCGCCTTCGGCCGCGCTCTTGCTCACCTCCTCGGCCATCCACTGGCATTTTCGTTTGCGGGACTCGTCGTCGGCTCCGTGATCTACAGCCTGCCCTTCGCCGTGCAGCCGCTCACCGCCGGTTTCCATGCGGTTGACGCCTCGCTGATCGAACAGGCCCGCCTTTTGGGCGCCGGCCGCTTCCGCATTCTCCGCGAAATTTTCCTCCCGCTTTCCGCGCGCTCCGTCCTCGCCGCCGCCGCGCTCTGTTTCACCCACACCGTCGGCGAATTCGGCGTCGTCCTCATGATCGGCGGCGACATTCCCGGCGCCACGCGCACCCTCTCCATCGCGATCTACGACCAGGTACAGGATTTCTCGTACGCCCAGGCCAACCACACCTCGCTCGTGCTGCTCGGCTTCTCGCTCGCCGCACTTATTCTGCTCTACACCCGTCGGCCGCGGACGGGAGACGCCCATGCCTGACGTCCAGATTCATCATCGTCAGGGCAGCTTCACCGTCGATGTCGAATTTTCCCTCGCCTCTCGCTGGACCGTCCTCTTCGGGCCTTCGGGCGCCGGCAAAAGCACCATCCTGCGCATCCTCGCCGGACTCACCGTGCCCCAGCAAGGCCGCATCGTCCTCGCCGGCCGCACGCTCCTCGACACCGCGCAGCAAATCTCCGCGCCGCCTGGCCGCCGCTCCATCGGATACGTCACCCAGCAGCCTGCGCTCTTCCCGCACCTCACCGCGCGCGACAACGTCGCCTTCGGCATCCGTCCTCTCAGCCGCGAAGCCCGCGACCGCCGCACTCTCGAAATGCTCCATCTCTTCGGTGCCGAACAGCTCGCCGATCGCCCGGCGCCGCAGCTTTCCGGCGGAGAGCGCCAGCGCGTCGCCCTCGCCCGCGCCCTCGCGCCCGCTCCCGATCTTCTTCTCCTCGATGAGCCGCTCGCCGCCCTCGACGACGCGTCCTCGCAGGACATCCTCGCGCGCCTGCTGGCCCTCCCCACGCGCGTCCTCTACGTCTCGCACGATCTGGCCGAAATCTGGCGCATCCCCGCCGACGTCGTCTTTCTCGAGCACGGACGCGTCACCGCCACCGGCCCCCTCCAGCACGTCCTCGCTTCCCACCGCGAGCGGCTGGTCCAGCAACTCAACAGCTAGGAAATCCTGACTCCGCTTTTCCAGCCCGACAAGGTTTTCCGGTGCCCCACAATCTGGCCTGAGTAAGGTCGAAGGCTCTGCCTGCGGTTGGCAGATCTGGGAAAGCACAACTCCCGAAAGGGAAAACCATTCGCCCCGCGCAGCGGGGCAACGGAGAAGAGCGGGGCTTCAGCCCCGCGTTACGCGCACGAGAAAAATGGGGCTTTAGCCGCAGCCACCTTATCGCTGCCCCACCACGCGCTCCCTGAAAAGCCTGATCGAGTCGATCACTCGCGGCTTCAGTCCCCGCGCTTCGTATCAGGGCACGACTTCAGTCGTGCCGTAAAGCGCCAAAAGGAGGGCGGGCTTTAGCCCCTGTGTATTTCATGGACCCTCCTCTTTCCCCTCCCACACCCTCCGCAAGAACTCCCACCGCGCCTCATGCGCCGTCGGCTTCGCCTCCGATGTCGCATCCAGATTCATCGTCTCGAACCCATCCGCTGCATCGTACTGCGGCCACTCGGGAAGCCCCGCTCCATTCGGATTTCCTGTCTTCGCGAAGTTCGTCCAGTAGCTCTGCATCTGCTCGCTCAGCGCGGTATCCGCCGGCTGCCAGTGCGCGCCCTGCCGCGAATTCAGCGTTCCAAACACGTACTCGATTTCATCCGAGTGGAACGCCCCCGATCCCGCCGGATGAAATTTGTCCGCCGGCGACGGCCGCATAAAGTGGTAGCGATACACCGGCGCGTCGCCCGTCTTCAGTTGCGCCTGCAGCCACATCCACGTCGAATACGTGATGAACTTCGCTCCCGCCAGATCGATCGCCGAGCGATCCGTCTCCACCTGCGTCTGCGCCGGGAACAGCTTCAGAAACTCCCCCGCTCGCGGCCCAAATTCCTGCTGCGCCTCGGCCCGGAAGCTCTCCGGCGTCACCCGCGTGGGAAAACGCGTGACTCCCGCCCACGGCTCGTCCCGGTTCCATCCCGCCAGCAGCGGAACGTGCGCCTGTTTCCCTTCCGCGTAGATCTGCGCCACGTCCTCCAGCAGGAACCACCCGTCGATGTCCGGCCAGAATGGCGCTCGCCCCTCATGCGCCTGCAGCTTCGCCAGGATGTCCTGCCATCTCATCGCCCTGAGCTGTGCCAGGTTTGACGTCCCCAGCACCTCCCGTGCAAACGCGGAATCTGTCTTTTCCCGCTCTGCCAGCGGCTGATATTCGTCCTGCGGACGAGTAAAGATCCCGCCGCTCTCCCCGATCGCCCGTGCAAACAATCCCTGCGCCAGCGGCGACGCCATCTGCGTGGCCACCGAAAGCGATCCTGCCGACTCGCCGAAGATCGTCACCTTTTTAGGATCGCCGCCGAACCGCGCGATGTTCTTCTTCACCCACTGGAGCGCCGCCGTCTGATCCATCAGCCCGTAGTTCCCCGCCGCATGGTGTGGCGACTCCGCCGCCAGCTCCGGCGACACAAAAAATCCAAAAATCCCCAGCCGGTAATTCATCGAGACGACGATCACGCCCTTGTGCGCCAGATGCACGCCATCCTGCCGCGGCTCCGACGTTGCCCCGGCAATGAATCCTCCGCCGTAAATCCACACCATCACCGGCAGCTTGCCATGGTGCTTCGCCGGCGCCCACACGTTCAGGTTCAGGCAGTCCTCGCTCTGACCCGGATCGCGAAAAACCATGTCGTCGAATGGATGAGCCTGAATGCACCGGTTGCCCCAGTTGGTCGCGTCCTGCACGCCCTTCCATTTCTGCGCCGACTGCGGAGGCTGCCAGCGCAGCTTGCCCACCGGCGGCGCGGCATACGGAATCCCCAGGAAAACCCGCACCTGCCCGTCGGCGCTCAGCTTGCCCCGCACCTTGCCCTTGTCGGTTTTCACCGTCAGAGGATCGCTGGCCGTCGCCGGCAGCGTCAGCAGCAGGCAGCCCACGAAGGCCGCGGCAAGAGCACACATTTTCACAATGCGCATCGCTCCTCCAGAAAACGGACTTCCCAGGGTATCACCTGCGCAGGGCCGCGCGCTCCGTTACCTGCAGATCCTCGACCGTCTCGCGCCGCCGAATCAACTTTGCCCGCCGGCCCTGCACCAGCACCTCGGCCGCACGCGGGCGCGAGTTGTAATTCGACGCCAGCGCCATCCCGTACGCCCCGGCATCTAAAATAGCCAGGATCTCATCGGGTTCCACCGACGGTAGTCCCCGGTCGCGTGCGAAGAAGTCGCCCGTCTCGCACACCGGGCCCACGACATCCGCCGTGATGGTCCGCCTCCCGAGCAGCGCCGCCACCGGAACAATCTCGTGGTGCGCCTGATACAGCGCCGGCCGGATCAGATCGTTCATCGCCGCGTCCACAATCACGAAGTTCTTCGCTCCGTTCTTCTTCACGTACAGCACGCGCGTCAGCAATACGCCCGCCTGCGCCACCAGGAACCGCCCCGGCTCCAGCAGCAGCGTCACGCCGCCCAGCGCCTGCACCGCCGGAATCAGCGCCGCTGCATACTGCCTCACCTTTTCTTCCGCGTCGAACGGCTTCTCCGCGTGATACTCCACGCCCAGCCCGCCGCCCGCATCCACATACCGGATCGCGTGCCCGTCGCGCCGCAGTTCCGTCACCAGCTTCGCCACGCGCTCCGCCGCCGCGCCAAATGGCTCCGCGCTGCGGATCTGCGACCCGATGTGTACGCTCACTCCGCTCGGCTCCAGGCGCTTGCCCGCTCGGCGATACACCGCCCGCGCCCGCCGGATGTCGATGCCGAACTTGTGCTCCCGCATTCCCGTGGATATATAAGGATGCGTCTCCGCAAACACGTCGGGATTCACCCGCAGCGCGATGCGCGCCCGCCTGCGCAGCTTCGCCGTCCGCTCCTCCAGCAGCTCCAGCTCGCCTTCGCTCTCCACGTTGAACTGCAAAATCCCCGCCCGCAGCGCCAGATCCATCTCCGCGGCGGTTTTGCCAATCCCGGAAAACACCGTCCGCTCCGCCGCCCCGCGGTCCACGGCCAGCACCCGCTCCAGTTCGCCGCCGGAGACCACGTCGAACCCCGCTCCCCGCCGCGCAAACAGCTCCAAAATCTTGAGCGTCGAGT
>JASHRH010000300.1 GCA_030037475.1 Acidobacteriaceae bacterium | reverse complement strand
CTTGTTGAAGGACGGCATTCCTGTCAGGCGGATTCCGTTCGCAATTTTCCAGTACGTCTCCCCAGCCGGATCGTCGCTCACCCCAATCACGCCCACTCGGTGCCACACAAAGAGCTGCGGTGCGTGGGGATACATGTGGGCCGCGAAATCTGAATTGCGTCCCGGCAGCCCATGGCAAGCCGCACACTGCTCCCGGTAGGTCTGCGCGCCTGCGATCAGATCCGCCCCCGTCATCCCGGAGGGCACTTTCCGCGGCATCTCGCGATCGATGCGCGCGTGCAGCGGCGCCTTCACAATTTCTTTCTCGAAAGGCAGTGGCGGATCGGTCGCCGCGACCGGGGGATGCCCGAAGCGAAAATATCCCCACACCACACCAGGAACGATCAGCAGCCCCAGTACCAGGCCCAGCAGGAATTTCATCATGGCGATTTGCGCCTCAGGGAAAAATTAAACCAGCCGCGCTCCTGCCATCTTCTCCTCTTCCTGAAACTTCCGCAATTTTCCGCGATCTGCGCTGCCCACTGTACCTCGTACCCGGTTCCCTGTACGCTGTTGTTTAATACAAAACAGAGAAAATCTCTTCTCGCAGGCAGTGGAGGCAATCAGGTTCATGCGCTTTCGCAAGTGTCTCGGGTACGCCGCGTATCCGCTTCTGGCAGCTTTTCTTTTTGTTCCCTCTGAAGTGCGGGCGCAGGATTCAACCTCCCAGCAGCAGCCGGCCACCACGCCGCAGACGACCCCGCAGACCCCTCCTGCCGTGATGGAGGAGCCGCTCCCGAAAAACGAGCAGCAGCAGCGCGCCCTCATCCTCCGCAAGGCCCAGGCACGCGTGAACGCGAGGCGGCAGGAGCGCATTCGTCAAATCATCAGGGACACTTACAACCACAAATACGAGGTGTATTTCGGCGGCGGTTATCTGCGCTTCCGGCCCGGCACCACCCTGCAGCACATGAACGAGTCTGCCTGGAATATCGGCGCCGTCGATTATTTTCATGGCCGTCTGGGCCTGGCCGCTGACGCCCGCGGTTATTATGGCAACACCTACACGGGCAGGAATCCGTATTCCGTCTACAACCCCAGCATCAGCGAGTACACCTTCCTGGCCGGCCCGCAGTACCGCTTCTTCGAGGGCGAGCACTGGGGCTGGACCGCCCAGGTGCTGGCCGGCGTGGGCCATGGTAATTTTGCTACCGGGACCGGTGGTCTGGGCTCGGTCCCCGTGGGCCTGTGGAACGATGGCACAGTTCTTCACGTTTCCCCCGGCGTTTCCGTCGACTACAACCTCGGCCCAGGGCTCGCCATTCGCCTGACGCCCAATGCGCTGTTGACGAACTACAACAGCAGCTTCCAGCGCAACCTGGGCTTCAACGTCGGCGTCCTGTATCGCTTCGGTCGCCAGCGCTAGGGTCCTCAGTGCTCTGAACTTGCTGGCCGCTTCATCCCTCGCTTCACCCAGTACAATGACGGTAATTATCGGCCTGCGTCGCCATGCACAGTCTCCTCCCGGCCTCCATCGCTCGCCTGCTCGGCTCCAGCGCTGAGGCGCTCTGTCTGCTCCAAGCGCAGGGCGGATTCCGCCACTATCTGCGCACCCACTACGCCGACCACACTTTCCAGAACCTCTACCAGTGGCATTTCTTCTCGTTCGATACTCTCCTCCTCGCGCCCTATTTCCTGGTGATGATCGTCCTCTCCTTCTACGGCATTCACCGCTACAAGCTGGTCTGGCAGTATTACCACTACAAAAAGCGCGCCACCCACGAGCCGCCCTGCCATTTCACCGACCTGCCCCGCGTCACCGTCCAGCTCCCCATCTTCAACGAGCAGTTCGTCGTCGATCGCCTCATCGAAGCCGTCTGCAACCTCGACTATCCCGCCGACAAGCTCGAGATCCAGGTTCTCGACGACTCCACGGACGAGACCAAAGCCGTCGCCGCGGCCATCGTCCAGCGCTACCGCGCCCTGGGCCATAACATCGTCTACCTGCACCGCACCGACCGCACCGGCTACAAGGCCGGCGCGCTCCAGGAAGGCATGAAGGTCTGCTCCGGCGAGTTCATCGCCATCTTCGACGCCGATTTCGTCCCGTCGCGCGACTGGCTCCTCCGCGTCGTCCACCACTTCGCCGAACCCAATGTCGGCATGGTCCAGACCCGCTGGTCCCACCTCAATCGCCACTACAGCTTTCTCACCGAGGTCGAGGCCATCCTCCTCGACGGCCATTTCGTCATCGAGCACAGCGCCCGCGCCCGCTCCGGCCTCTTCTTCAATTTCAATGGCACCGCCGGCATGTGGCGCCGCTGCGTCATCGACCAAGCCGGCGGCTGGCAGCACGACACCCTCACCGAGGACACCGATCTCAGCTACCGCGCCCAGATCCTCGGCTGGCAATTCAAATACCTCCAGGACGTCGCCTGCCCCGCCGAGCTGCCCATCGAGATGACCGCCTTCAAAACCCAGCAGCAGCGCTGGGCCAAAGGCCTCATTCAGGTCTCGAAGAAGATTCTCCCCAAAGTCTTCCGCAGCGATGTCCCCCTCCGCGTCAAGATCGAAGCCTGGTATCACCTCACCGCCAACATCAGCTACCCGCTCATGATCATTCTCTCGGTTCTGCTCATGCCGGCTATGATCATCCGCTTCTACCAGGGCTGGTGGGAGATGCTCTGGATCGACTTCCCTCTCTTCGTTGCATCCTCCTTCTCCATCTCCGCGTTCTATCTGGTCTCGCAAAAGGAGCTCTTCCCGCGCCGCTGGTATCGCACTCTCCCCTACATGCCGTTCCTCATGGCGCTGGGCATCGGTCTCACCATTACCAATTCCATCGCGGTCATGGAAGCGATCTTCGGCATCCAGTCCGCCTTCAAGCGCACGCCCAAGTACCGCGTGCAGAAGAAGGGGGAGCGCTCGAAGGCCACCAAGTACCGCAAGCGTCTCGGCATCATTCCTCTCTTCGAGCTGGCCATCGGCGCCTACTTCGTGCTCTGCATCTGGTACGCCTGCGCCAACCAGAACTTCTTCACCGTGCCCTTCCTGCTGCTCTTCGTCGTCGGATACCTCTACACCGGATTCCTCTCCCTCTTCCAGGGACGCTTCGAGCGCTGGCGCTCCGGCGCCAACTTCGACGACACCTCGCCAAAGCCGTTTCCGGTTGGGGTGTGAAGGTTACCCAGGTACTGTTTTTGCGAGGATCCCCCGATGGGGACTACCCCCCTACAGTCGACTGTCCATCTCCGCGTTGCAGAGAATGGACTTAACGCTAGTTACCGATTTGACATCCCCCTTCCAGGGGTTACCAGGGAGTACATCCGGGGCTGATCGGGCGCCAACTCGTGACCGTTTGAAGTTTTCCGCGTCGGAAGGCCATGATTCAGCACGCCTCAGTTCCTCGGCCTTAAGGCCGAGGCTTCCACCTCTTCCCGCTTCGCGGGAATCATGAGGTGATCCGGTCAGAGCACCGGGCTGTGCTGGCGAATCGTCGAATGCACTCCCAAAGGAAAAAGCTCTGTTCGCGGAGAACAGAGCTTTCCTTCTCTTAGGCTAGGTGTGCGGCGGACTGGAGGCAAGAGAAATCGGTGGGGTGGGTGGTACGGAGGTAATGACCCGGCCAGCGCGTTGCGCCGGCCCCAGGCTGTATCGACATATAGTCGCTGCCATCTGCAGCTAAGTTCTCGAAGGGAAACAACGAAATGCAGGTCCTTCGACTCGCCGCCTGAATTCCTGCTGCGAACTTCAGGCGCAGCGGATTCGGCTGGCTCGCTCAGGATGACAACTTGTTTTGATTCAGCAGATTCTATCGAAGCTATATGTCGATACAGCCCAGGGAGAAGGCTTTCAGATTTGCATCCCGAGAACTCACAACAAGGAGCAAGAGGATGAGGCGAATTGGCTCGCTGGCTGCATTCTTTTGCCGCGAGATGCGCTTCTCCATGTGCGGCGACTCGCAATGCCGGATGACCAAGTCTGTGCAGCGTATGTCGTCAGCCCAGCAATGCTTCGGTTCCGATTGAACGCGACCGGAGTTGATGTGCAGCTTCGCAGGCTCAGGTCATATCGGTGATAGGCTTCCGAATTGCGCGTGGGAACAGCCATCACAGGGGCTAAAGCCCTGTTCTTTTCTAACGCCGAACGGCACGACTAAAGCCATGCCCTGATACAAAGCCCAACACCGAAGTCACGTGCGCCGCTCGCGCAATTGCGAGACAGCACAGCGGCTAAAGCAGGAGTCATTTTGCACCGGTTTCGGCACCCATTCGACTCCCCTTCGGCTCACGGCGTTCGCCCAGGGTCGATCAGGGCGGGTCCTGAAGTCGTGCCCTGATACAAGGCGCAGGGGCTGAAGCCACCGACTACCAACTACTGACTACCGGCTACCAATCGCTGATCACTGATCACTGACAACTGAGCCCTGCCTCATCCCCATATCCACGCACGTCCACGCCATCGCCAGCGCGCCGTCGATCAGCGCCTGGTCGGCGTCGGGGGTGACGCAGTGCGCGGTGAATTCCGGCTGATGGTTGACCGCCGGCAATGAGTTGATCCCGATCATGGGATGGATCGACGGCATCGCCAGCGACACGTTGCCCATGTCCGTCGAGCCGGTGGGACGGCGACCCAGCTCGCCGAGATCGGGGAACGGCCGACCCAGCGCTTCGGAGTTCGCCCGGAAGAGTGCGGCCATCGCGTGGTCGTGGACCATCTCAGCGTATGGCTGGTCGCCGCCGGTGATCTCCACCTTTGCGCCCGTTGCCAAACCGCCGGCCTCGAAGCAGCGATAGACCTTCGGGCGCAGCTCCTTTAGCTGCTCCAGCGTCTCCGAGCGGATGATGTATTTCGCCGAGGTGTGCGCCGGGATGACGTTGGGCGCGATGCCGCCCTCGGTGACGATGCCGTGAATGCGATCCGACGCGCGGATGTGCTGGCGCAGCAGGCCCAGCGCGGTCTGCGCGATGGTGAGCGCATCCGCCGCGTTGATGCCCAACTCGGGGAAGGCCGAGGCGTGCGCCTCCTTGCCGGTGCAGCGCACTTCGAACATGGAGGCGGCGATGATCTTCGCCTCCAGCATGTCCATGGGCGCGGGGTGCACCATCATCGAGGCGTGGATGCCATCGAAGCCGCCGCGCTCGAGCAGCAAGATCTTGCCGCTGGCGTTGCCGACTTCCTCGGCGGGCGTACCGACAACGGTGATCGTCAGCCCAACTTCATCGGCGACCTTCGCGGCTGCCAGTGCCGCGCCCACCGCCGACGCAGCGATGATGTTGTGTCCGCACGCATGGCCGATACCGGGCAGCGAATCGTACTCCGCGCAGATGCCAATGTGCAGCGGCCCCGAGCCGGCGGCTGCGCGAAACGCGGTGGGCATCTCGCAGATGCCTTTCTCCACGGCGAACCCGGCCGCATCCAGCGCCTCGCACAGCCATGCCGACGACTTCTCCTCCTCGAAACCCAGCTCCGGGTGCGCGTGGATCCGATGGCTGAGCGCGATCAGTCCGTCGCGCGCCGCGTCGAACCGCTCCCGCGCGCCAGCCTTGGCGTTGCCGGCATTGCCGCTCGGTACCTGCGTGGTCTTCGGGTTCATCTCGCCGTCTCCCTCGATTTGGAATCAGGGAGAACGTTAGCACGATGGCAGGATCGGGTGCCTGGGTTCGTGGCTTCGCCCATCTGCCAAACCTGTCCGCGTGCGAACACCGCTGTCCGCGCCCGAACAGGCACACATTGGACGAATCCCGCGGCAGCTCCGCCACTCCGCTGGAAACAAAGCGCTTCCGCCAATGGCGCTGCTGGCCCATCATGTGCTCTCATTTCTCGGGAAGAGCCTCGCCATGCCACGATTTCTCCAGGATCTGCGCTTCAGCGTCCGCACCCTTCGCCAGTCGCCGGGATTCGCGCTCACCGCCATCCTCACCCTCGCCCTCGGCATCGGCGCCGTCACCTCCATCTTCAGCGTGGTGGACTCGGTGCTGCTGAAGCCGCTGACCCTCCCCCATCCTGGCCAGCTCGTGATGCTGCGCGAGACGGACAGTCCGATCGCGCCCGGCGCGATCCCCGACAATCCCCGCCACGTCGATAACTGGGCGACGCGCGCGCAGTCGCTCACCGGCATTGCTCTGTTCCAGCATGGCCCCGTCAGCGTGTCGGCCGGAGACCACCCCGAGATGCTACAGGGCATGAGAATCTCGGCGAACTTCTTCTCTGTTCTCGGCGTGCAGCCGGTCTACGGTCGCGGCTTCCTTCCCTCAGAAGCCGTCCAGGG
>JASHRH010000299.1 GCA_030037475.1 Acidobacteriaceae bacterium | reverse complement strand
GCAGGCTCTGGACGAGGGACGGCACCCCAACACGGTGAACGTGCTCTCGTTTCTGCAGAAGTGGCTGCTGGAGCACATTCGCAAGTCGGACCAGGCGTACTCGCAGCATCTGAACGCGCACGGCGTCCACTAGAACGGGTCTCATCCGCGGGGCGGGAACCAGATTCCGCGGCGCAGTTATTTGCCGAAGATCCGGGAGAAGAGCCCAACGCGGGGCGGCTGGTGCTGGTAGGTGTAGACGCCTTCCGGCTCGGGCTGCGGCGGCAGCTTGCGATCCTCAAACGCCGCCCGTGGATTCTCGATGCACAGCCGATCCGCCGTCGCCGGCCCGCATCGAGCGGCGACGGCCTCGTGCGCCACGCTCAGGCACGGCCGCCGCCCCTCGATGTTGTGCGCATCGGTGGCGATGAAGTGCACCCAGTTCTTCCCGATCAGCTCCCAGGCGAGCGCCTGCGCCTGCTTGCCGAAGCGCCCGCTCAGCGAGGCCGCGGTGATCTGCACCAGGCATCCGGTGCGCATCCACTCCGCCATGCGCTGGTGCTCCCGCTGCAGCAGCGGATTCCGCTCCGGATGCGTGATGATCGGCCGCAGTCCCTTCACCGTGAACTCGTAGAACGTGTCGCCGATATTCTGCGGAATCATGTATTCCGCGAACTCCACCAGCAGATAGCTGCCCTGGTTGATGGTGAATTTGTGCGGATGCTCGAGCGCGTCCTCGATGTTCTCGCAGGAGAGATGGAAATCGCAGCCCAGGCCCAGCGTCAGCTTGTCGCTCGCGCGTTCGCGGATCGCCGCCAGCCGCTCCTGATTCGTCTCCGGATTGAATGCGAAAACATCGTTGGCGTGGGGCGTGCAGACGATGTGCGTGATCCCGTCGGCCACCGCCACTTCCGCCTGCGCCACGGAGCTGTCCAGATCCTTTGGCCCGTCATCCACGCCGAACAGCAGGTGATGATGGATATCGATCATGAGCGGTGCGCCAGTGCCTCCACCAGCGACGCAAAAATCTTAAACCCGTCCGCGGAGCCCAGCAGCGCCTCGCTGGAGCGGTCCGGATGCGGCATCATCCCCAGCACGTTCCGCCCCTCGTTCAGAATCCCCGCAATGTTGTCCAGTGAGCCGTTGGGATTCGCTTCCCGCGTCGCCTCGCCCTCCGCGGTCACGTACCGAAATGCGATGCGATCCGCGCGCCTGAGCTCGGCCAGCGTCTCCGCATCGCAGAAATAATTCCCTTCCATGTGCCCGATGGGCATCTTCAGCACCTGCCCGCGCTCCAGCGTGTGCGTGAAGGGCGAGTCCGTCGTCTCCGCGCGCAGATACACCTGCCTGCAGATGTACTGCAGCCCCGCGTTGCGCAGCAGTGCACCCGGCAGCAGGCCGGCCTCGCACAGAATCTGAAATCCGTTGCAGATGCCCAGCACCAGCCCGCCATCCGCGGCAAATTTCTTCACCGACTGCATCACCGGCGAGAAGCGCGCGATGGCGCCGGTGCGCAGATAGTCGCCGTAGGCAAAGCCACCCGGAACAAGGATCGCGTCGCAATTCTCCAGATCCGGCGAGTCATGCCACAAACACACGACCGGCTGGTGCGCGATCTCCGCGAGCACGTGCCAGGTGTCCTGGTCGCAGTTTGATCCCGGAAAAACGAGGACGCCGAATTTCATGGTGATCTACTTCAGGTTAGCAGGTTGAGCTTCAGAGGAGCTGTCAACTAATCCCTATTCCCTGCTTTTCCAGCCATCTCTCCATGACATCCAGTGCCCGCTCGCACTGGATGCGGTGCCGCTCCCGCTTGTCGCGTATCCGTTTGCGGGTCACCTCGTCCAGCGGCTCCAGCAAATCGAACGTGATATTCGCCGGCTGGAAGCGCTTCGGATCGGCCTGCGTGATGTAGTTCACCAGCGAGCCCAGCGCCGTTGCGCGTGGAACCGGCTCCGGCCTGCTGCCCTGCGCTATCGTCGCCGCGTAGATGCCCGCCAGCAACCCCGTGGCGATCGATTCTGTGTAGCCTTCCACGCCGGAAATCTGCCCGGCGAAGAAAATCCCCGGATAATCGCGCATGTTGAGCAGCGGCGTCAGCACCCGCGGCGCGTTGATGTAGGTGTTGCGGTGAATCTGCCCGTAGCGCAGAAACTTCGCCTGCTCCAGGCCCGGAATCATCCGGAAGATCCGCGCCTGCTCGCCGTATTTCAGGTGGTTCTGGAAGCCGACCAGGTTATACGAGTCCGCGCGCAGATTCTCGCAGCGCAGTTGCACCACCGCCCACGGTATCCTGCCGGTCCGCGGATCGCGCAGTCCCACCGGCTTCATGGGCCCGAAGCGCAGCGTGTCGCGCCCACGCCGCGCCAGCTCCTCAATTGGTAAGCAGCCCTCAAAATATTCGAGCTTCTCCCACTCCTTCGCTTCCACGCTCTCAGCCGCGAGCAGCGCATCGAGGAAAGCCTCATATTCGGCCTGCGTCATCGGGCAGTTGATGTAGTCCGCCGATCCCTTGTCGTACCGAGCAGCCAGGTACACCCGCTCCTGATGGATCGAATCTGCCTCCACGATCGGGCTGATCGAGTCGTAGAACGCCAGATGCTCGCTCCCGGTGAGCCGCGCAATCTCGCCGGAGAGCGCGCTCGACGTCAGCGGCCCCGACGCGACAATGGTCAGCCCGGCGCTGATATCGTGGGCCGGATCGAGCCGCGTCACTTCCTCGCGGTGCACGCGGATCCTCGGCTCCCCGGCAATCTTCTCGCCAATCCGCCGGGAAAACTCGACGCGATCCACGGCCAGCGCATGCCCCGCCGGAACCGCCGTCGCATCGGCGCAGCTCAGCAGCGGTGATCCCGCGCGTCGCATCTCCTGCTTCAACAGCCAGGGCGCGGTGTTTTCGCTCTCCGATTTCAGCGAATTTGAGCAGACCAGCTCTCCGAAGTCCGCGGTCTGGTGTGCCGGCGTCTGCCGCGCCGGACGCATCTCGCAGAGATCGACCTCGACGCCCATCCGCGCGGCGACCAGCGCCGCTTCCGGCCCTGCGAGCCCCCCGCCAATGATGCGAATTCTGCCGCGCGCCGTCATGCCTCGATCAAAACCAGGGCAACTGTGCCCCATTTAGCTTTCCCAGCGTCGCCGCTCCCTGCTGGTCGCAGCCAGTGCCGCCAGCGCCTCGTCGCCCAGCCGCATGCGCCGCCAGCTATCCATTGTTTCCGCGCCGAGCGACCGGTAGAACGAAAGGGCCGGCTCATTCCAGTCCAGCACATGCCAAAAGAGCAGTCTGCACCCACGCTCGACAGCCACAGCGGCCACGCGGGTCAACAGCGCCTTGCCGATGCCCTTCCCGCGAAAGCGCGGCCGCACGAACAGATCCTCCAGATGGATTGCCCGCCCGCGCCAAGTTGAATACACCGGAAAAAACAGCGCAAACCCCGCCGGCTCGCCATCTTCCTCGGCGATCAGGCTCTCGAAATATGAGCTTTCTCCCGGCGCCGGAAAGCCGTCCCGAAGCAACTCGGTTTCGCTCATCTTCACCGCGTCCGGCTCGCGCTCGTACGCGGCCAGTTCCCGGACAAAGGCAAGAATCTGCGGCACATCGGCGGGGGAAGCGGGTCGTATCGTGGCCATCGATTCCCATTATAGAAACCGGTCCAGCGCCACCGAATGGGCCAAACCCAGCCGTGGTCGGCCTTGCGACCAATCCAGTCCCCTGGACCTCCGCCGCAGATCGCCCAAATTTCAGGCTTCCTTTTTTTGCATTTTGGCGTCATCATGGGTGAATTCCGGTCCCCCGGCGCGGAGGCGCTTTATGATCCGCTGCCTGATCGAGGCGACGCGAATCGGCTTGCTCGCGGTGATGGCCGCGCCTGCGGCGATCACTGCCCACGGCGTTGCTCCGCAGATGTCCCCACCCCCCAATTCCCCTGCGCATATCAGCCTCTCCCCGGAAATGCTCGGCGATCTGGCTCTCGCCCGCCAGCAATATATCCAGGCCATCGAGGAATATCAGCAGATCCCCCACAAGTCGGCAGATGTCTGGAACAAGATCGGCATCGCCTACCATCATCTCTTCGCCTACAATGTCGCCCGCCACGATTACGAGCGGGCCCTGCGCATGCGCCCCGATTTTCCGCAGGCGCTCAACAATCTCGG
The DNA here is from genome assembly GCA_030037475.1 of Acidobacteriaceae bacterium. Classification (GTDB taxonomy): domain Bacteria; phylum Acidobacteriota; class Terriglobia; order Terriglobales; family Acidobacteriaceae; genus Palsa-343. The sequence goes on along the minus strand of JASHRH010000299.1, from coordinate 16,254 downwards.
TGCTGTCTACTACGCCAGGAAGAAGTACGGGAAGGCGGAAAAGTACTACCGGAAATCCCTCCGCCTCGACCCCAACGACGCTTCCGTCTACAGCAATCTCGCCGTAGCCTATTTCGCGCAGGACAAGGTTCCGCAGGGCGTGGAGGCGATCCGCGCAGCCTTCGATCTCGATCCCAATATCTTCTCTTCGGATTCGCCGCAACTGATCAGCTCCTCGCTGCCCGCCCACGACCGCGCCGAGCAGGATTTCTGCCTGGCCCGCCTCTTTGCTCAGGCAGGCAATGTCCGCGAGGCCATCGATTATCTGCGCCGCGCTCTGGATGAAGGCTTCAGCGACCAGAAGAAGCTGCTTCATGACCAGATGCTCGCCTCGCTGCGCGCTACGCCGGAGTTTGCTCAGCTCATGGCCGAGCAAAAATTCCCGAAGCGCTAGGCCCGCTCCGGCAATCCGCCAGCGCTCGCCGCGCAGACAACTCTTCCCCACCCATTTCGCAACAAACAAGACATTCGGGGCAGACACCAATGCCCGTGCCTTTGTGGTTTTCCCGGACGCTCTGCCGCATTGATGTCTGCGTGCAGCGAATGAACGGATATTTCCTGCCAGGCGCCACAGAACATCGCGCCTGTGCGACCTGCCAAAGAACATAATCCGCTCTGGTTCAGCTTGCCTATGAAAATCTCCGCACCGGAATCCCCCCTGGGTTCGATGGGCCGACGGTCCAGGCTCGCCCTCTCCCTGCTTTTCCTCGCAGGCCTGGTCGCAGCGATGCTGACGGGCTGCGGAGCGACCACCGCGGGCACGTCAGTCACCGGCAAGACTCTGAAGACGATTACCGTTTCCCCCGCAACGGTGAGCCTTGCCGAGGGCGCAACCCAGCAGTTCACCGCGACGGCGACTTACACAGACAGCTCGACTGCCAATATCACCTCCAATGCGAGCTGGGCCACCGCCAACTCGGCAATCGCCACGGTGAACTCCAGCGGCATGGTCACCGCCGTCGCAGCCGGTTCCACGACCATCACCGCATCGCAGAGCGGATTCAGCGGAACCGCGGCCATCACGGTGAGCGCAACCGCGAAAGCCATCTCCTCCATTGCCGTCACGCCGGCATCGGCCAGCATCAGCGCGGGCGCAACGCAGCAATTCACCGCGACCGCTACCTACAGCGACGGATCGACCGCCAACGTCAGCTCGCAGGCTGCCTGGAGTTCCTCTGACGATGCCGTCGCCACTGTGAATTCCACTGGCCTCGCCACCGGGGTTGCAGCCGGCTCTGCCACCATCACCGCCTCTCTCAACGGCACAAGCGGCACGGCCACTCTGACGGTCACAGCATCGACAGGCGGAGGAGGAGGCGGCAACGTCAACATCACCACCTGGCATGTGGACAACAATCGCAGTGGCCTGAACTCCAACGAGACCATCCTGACGCCCGGCAACGTCGATTCCTCCAGTTTTGGCAAGCTGTTCTCTTACACCTTCGACGGCTATGCGTACGGCGAGCCGCTGATCGTGTCGAACCTCACCATCCATGGCGCGCAACACGATGTCCTCTTCGTCGCCACCGAGGCCGATATGGTCTACGCCTTCGACGCCGACAACGGCAGCAGCACACCGCTCTGGTCAGCATCGCTGCTCAGGAGCGGCGAGACCCCGCTGACCAATGCGGCGATTCAGCCCTATGAAGGCGTCACCTCCACACCGGTCATCGACCTCAGCAACAATACCATCTACGTGGTCTCCGAGCAGATGACGAGCTCCGGCGGCACCTTCCGACTCAACGCGCTCGACCTCGCCACCGGCGCGCAGAAGTTCGGCGGTCCGGTAACCATCACCGGCTCCGTGAGCGGCAGCGTCGCGAATAACGATACCCTCACCACGAGCTGCATTCAGCGTTCAGCTCTGCTGCTGGCGAATGGGAATATCTATTTCGGCGTGGGTGACTGCCCCGCCGGCTGGCTGCTCGCCTACAACGCCACGACGCTGGCGCAGGTCGCTGTCTGGAACGCCAGCCCGAACATTGCCGGCGAGGGACAGTACGCCAGCGCCGGCGGTGTCTGGATGGGCAGCGGCGGTCCTGTTGCCGACTCGAGCGGCAATGTCTACATCGTCACCGGTAATGGCCCGTGGGACGGCCAGACAGCCTGGGGCGACTCGGTGATCAGGTTCAATTCCACGCTGCAAATCGAGGACTACTTCACCCCCGACGCCTACGCCTTCATGAACTGCTACGACGCCGACTTCGCCGCCGGTGGGCTGATGATGATTCCGGGCACTTCCGATCTGGTGGCCGGCGGAAAAATCGGCAAGGTCTTTCTTCTGAATTCAGGGAGCCTCGGTCACGAGCAGGCCAATGACATCGGCGCACTCGACAGCGTCTGGTTCGAATCGGACCTCTCCGCGCCCTACTCCCAATCTTGCTCCGACAGCTCAGGAACACATACGGCGGAGATCAGTTCCTACGAGATCTTCGGCACCTCGGCGTATTTCGATGGATACGTCTATCTCGGCATCAGTCCCACGAGTTCCAGCGCCGTCGCGCCGGTGCGCCAGTTCCAGTTCAGCGGCAACACCCTCACGCCCGGCGCCTACACCGGTCCCGCAGCTCAGGATCAACAAGAGAACACCCGCGGCACCACGCCCTTCATCTCCTCCAACGGCTCGCAGGACGGCATCGTCTGGATGATCAACGAGGGCGTGCCGCTGCAGCAAGGTACCCCGACCGCTGCAGTTCTTTACGCGTACGACGCCCAGAACTTCCCTAACCCGCTTTACGCCAGCAATACGAACTCCGCTGACGCCGCCGGCTACGGCATCAAGTTCACCTCGCCTGTCGTAGCCAACGGCAAGGTCTACATCTCCACCGGCCACGACCCAACCACGGCCAGCAATCCCCTTGGCGAGATCGATGTGTACGGGCTGAAGTAGCGCAGGATCGCAAGCCAGAGGACTCTCCAGGCCGCCGGTCTCTTCCTCCTTCGCCGACGGTCTATAGTGGAAATCGAACATTTCTCACGGAGAAACCCCTCTGGCCTGCGACGACCTCAGAGACTGGATCAAAACCCTTGACAAGGCCGGCGAACTCCGGCGGATTCGCGCGGAAGTCGATCCCATCCTCGAGATGGCCGAGATCGCTGACCGCGCCGCGAAATCAAGGGCCCCCACGCCTGGTGGGCCCGCCCTGCTTTTTGAAAACGTCAAAAACTATCCCGGCTCCAGCGTCCTCATGAATCAGTTTGGCAGCGAGCGCCGCATGAAGCTCGCTCTCGGCCTCGACCCCGATCGCGGCTCCCTCGACGAAATCTCCGCCCGCCTGCGCGCCCTGCTCGAAGTCAAATCCCCGGAGGGCTTCCTCGACAAGCTGAAGATGCTGCCGATGCTCGCCGACCTCGGCAAGCTCTTTCCCAAAACCATCGCCGCCAAAGACGCGCCCTGCAAGCAGGTCATCCGCCGGGAAGGCTTCAGCGTCCTCGATTTCCCCGTGCTGCAAACCTGGCCGCTGGATGCCGGGCGCTTTATCACCCTGCCCTGCGTCATCACCCGTGACCCGCGTACCGGCAGGCGCAATATGGGCATGTATCGCATGCAGGTCTACGACGGCCAGACCACCGGCATGCACTGGCAGCGCCAGAAGAACGCCGCCGAGCATCTCCGCGAGGCGCTGCGCGCGGCGGCCGGTCCGGCATCGGCGCGGGTCCAGGCAATGGCCGAGACCGCCGGCGGAATTGCCAATCTCGCCGTTACGAATCTGGACCCGGCGAACAATCGCCTCGAAGTCGCCGTCGCCATCGGCACCGATCCCGCGACCACCTTCTCCGCCATCGTCCCCGCGCCGCCCGAAGTCGAGGAGTTTCTCATCGCCGGCTTTCTCCGTCAGCAGCCCGTGGAACTGGTGCGCTGCGAGACTGTCGACCTCGAAGTTCCCGCGCACGCGGAAATCATCCTCGAAGGCTACGTCCGCCTCGACGAGCTGCGACCCGAAGGCCCCTTCGGCGACCACACCGGCTTCTACACGCTTCAGGAGGACTACCCCGTCTTCTACATCACCTGCATCACGCATCGCCGCGATCCCATCTGGTCGGCCACCATCGTCGGCAAGCCACCCATGGAAGACGCCTGGATGGGCAAGGCCGTCGAGCGCATCTTTCTCCCGCTCTTCCGTCTCACGCTGCCGGAGATCGTCGACATCAACCTGCCCATCGAGGCTGTTTTTCACAACCTCATGGTCGTCTCCATCCGCAAGAGCTACGCCGGCCACGCGCGGAAGGTGATGAACGGCATCTGGGCGATGGGCCAGGCCATGTTCACCAAGTGCATCATCGTGGTTGATGAGGACTGTGACGTGCAGGACCTGCGCGACGTCACCCTCCGCGTCGCCAACAACATCGATCCGGAGCGCGATATCCAGTTCACCCTCGGCCCCGTCGACTCGCTCGACCACGCCGCGCGCCTGCCCAACTACGGCAGCAAGATGGGCATCGATGCCACGCGCAAATGGGCCGCCGAAGGCTTCTCGCGCCCCTGGCCACAGCTCATCGAAATGGATGCCGCGACGAAGGCGCGGGTCGACGCGATCTGGAAGAAGCTGGGCATCGAGGGCTAGCCGCCCAGGCGGACGCGCTGCGCGCAGAACTGCCTACTCCGCGCTTTTCACCTCAATCTCCACCAGGTTGCGCACGCTGCGCGCCGGACGCTTGTCCTCGCTCACGACCAGCCGGAACGGTCCCGTTGCCGCGCCCAGCGGCTGGCCATCCAGCGTGTCAGCCACCAGCACCACACCGGGATGGAACGTCGGATCGGCCTCGCCCAGCGCGACCACGCTCTTGTACCCGTCGGATCCCGTCGCCACAATGTACTCCGCCAGCGCCTTGCTCCTCAGCGTGTTCCCATGCGGGACGCCGAGCTTCGCCAGCAGATCCATCAGCGGCACGCCGGAGTACGTCTCCTTCTTGTTGATGCGGTGGTTGAAGATCGTCACCGTAACATGCGGATAATCCTTCAGCGTCGCCGGGGTGAACACGCCGCGCTCGCCTCCCTCGCCGACGATCACGAGGTAAGTGTTCGGCTGCATTCCAGGATCCCAGGGAGTCGAAGGTTCAGCCGGCCTCAGGATGAGCGCCACAGTCTGGGGCTGCGATTGGACCTCGACGTTTCGATCCGCACTCAGGAATCCGGGATGAGCAAGGTGAAGGCGATATTCTCCGGGACTGAGCTGGAGCGTGGCCCTCCCCGCCTGATCGGTAACGAAATTGCTCTCCGCCTGGCGACCTCCCGTCACACCGATATGAACCCCGGGCACCACAGCTCCAGAATCATCCGTCACGGCCACCACGACCGACGCCTTCGCCTGCGCCCAGACCGCAACTGAAGTCGCCAGCAAAGCCGTCAGCACCGCACCCCGCGAAGCGCGCATCATCCGCATGATTCCCTCCCCCGCACCCCATCGTAACCCCTGCGCATCATTTCTCCGCTCGATCTTCGCCGTGTTCCATCTACACTAAAGATTCATGTCGCATCTTCAGGACCAGCTCGACGAGATTACCACCCGCACGCGCACGCTGGTGCAGCCGGAGCGGCTGGCCATCGGCGAGCGCTCCGTTGAGGAGCTCTTCTCGACAGGCATCGAGCAGCGCATCCTGCCCATCGGCGCGACCGCGCCCGATTTTGCCCTGCCCGATTTTTCCGGCAAGCTCGTCCGCTCCTCCGACCTGCTTGCGCTCGGCCCGCTCATCGTCAACTTCTTCCGCGGCCGCTGGTGCCCCTACTGCGTGACGGAACTCGAAGCCTGGCGCGACCTTTATCCCGCCCTGCGCGAGCGCGGCGCGCTGGTCGTTGCCGTCTCGCCGCAAACGCAGCGCCAGTCCGACTTCACCGCCAGCCAGCACGCCATCCCGTTTCCTCTCCTCACCGATGCCGGTTGCGCCGTCGCCGAGCAGTTCGGCCTTGTCTGGAGCCTCCCTGACGATCTCCGCCGTTACTACCTCGGCATTCTTGTCAACATTCCGTTCATCAACGGCGACGAAAACTGGAAACTGCCCCTGCCCGCGACCTACGTCCTCGGCCCCGGCGGCAAGGTCCTCTACGCCGAAGCCCATGCGGACTTCCGCGTCCGCCCTGAACCGGAAGACGTGCTGCGGGTTCTGCCGGCCTTCGTGCGCTCGGAATAACGCGGGAACCGCCGCGCCGCTCTCCGCGTATCTCCTCTTAAGTCCAAATCCGAGGAGGGCATCCTATGCACAGCGTCGCGCGCATCATCATCCAGGCCACTCCCGCCGCCATCTGGCAGGTCCTGTCCGACGTCGAACGCTGGCCGCGCTGGACCCCGACCGTCCTCGACGTCCAGCCGCTCACCCACCACGGCTTTCACGTTGGATCGCGCTATCGCATCACCCAGCCCAAACTGCGCCCGGCGGTCTACGAAGTCACGGAGTGCATCCCGCACCAGGCCTTCACTTGGGTGCAGAAGGCCCCCGGCGCCACGAGGATCGCCGACCACCGCATCAACGCATGTGACGGCGACGGCGCTGAAGTCGAGTTGACGTTCACGACCGAAGGCCTGCTCGGCGGCATCCTGGGCAACATGTACGCGAAACGGATCTGCGATTATCTCCGCACCGAAGCCCGCAGCCTCAAGGCGCATTGCGAATCCCCACACCTTGCCGCTGCCCTGGCCTGATCCTGAGCGGCCTTAAGAGCCCTCAACGAGTGCCACTGGACGCGTATCCTTTACAACTTCCCTGGAAGCGCCTTCGTTCCCCTGTACGGGGCAGCCCATGAAATAAGGATATGGAACCTGGACTGTTTGGCCGCTTACGGTTTGCTTTCCGGTCATCGGGATTTGGGAGGAATCGGGGTCATCCTCCGGATACCGCTGCCCCTGCTCGGGAATTGGCTGCGATCGCGGCGCAAATCATCGTGGCTCCTGCACCACCAGCGCACTCGACGCCGACCCGCGCCGGTTCACCCCAAAAGATAAGCGCCCGGCTCTCGCCAGGCGCCTAAACCCTGTCCTCCATTCCCTGCTTCTACGCCGTCAGCACCGCGGCGATCTTCTCCGTCACGAATGCCTCGATAGTGTCGCCCACCTTCACGTCGTTGTAGTTCGACAGGCTCACGCCGCATTCCATGCCGTTGGTCACTTCGCGCGCGTCGTCCTTGAAGCGCTTCAGCGAGGTCAGCTTGCCCTTGAACACTGGCACCCCGTCGCGCACCAGCCGCGCTTCGGCATCGCGCCGAAGCACACCGTCGGTCACGCGGCAGCCGGCAATCGTCCCCACCTTCGGAATGTGGAAGATGTTGAGCACCTCCGCGCGTCCCAGGTAGTTCTCTTTGAACACCGGCTCCAGCAGCCCCAGCATCGCCTTGCGAATCTCGTCCTGCAGCTCGTAGATGATCGTGTGCAGCCGGATCTCCACGTCTTCCTGCTCAGCCAAATCCGACACCTTGCGCTCCGGCCGCACGTTGAAGCCGATGATGATCGCGTTCGAGGCCGACGCCAGCAGCACGTCGCTCTCGGTGATCGCGCCCACGCCGGAGTGGATCACCTTGATGCGCACCTTCTCGGTCGACATCTTCTGCAGCGAGTCGGCCAGCACTTCCACCGAGCCGGTCACGTCGCCCTTCAGGATCAGCGGCAGCTCCTTCACGCCTGCCTGCTCGATCTGGCTCGCCAGACCCTCCAGAGTCACGCGCGACGACTTCGCCAGCTGCGCCTCGCGCTCCCGCATCTGCCGGTACTGCGCGATGCCGCGCGCCTTGTCGCGATCGCTCACCACCAGGAAGGTGTCGCCTGCGTCGGGCATGCCTTCGAGGCCCAGAATCTCCACCGGTGTCGATGGCCCGGCTTCTTCCACTCCGCGCCCGCGGTCGTCGAACATCGCCCGGATTTTCCCGAACGTGTTCCCGACGATGAAGCTCTCCTGCGCCTTCAGCGTGCCGTTCTGCACCAGCACCGTGGCCACCGCGCCACGCCCGCGATCCAGCTTGGCCTCCAGCACCGTGCCCACCGCGCTGCGATTCGGTGTCGCTTTCAGCGTTTGCAGATCGGCCACCAGGCAGATCATCTCCAGCAGCAGGTCCAGATTGATCCGCTTCTTCGCCGAGACATCGACAAACACCGTGCTGCCGCCCCAGTCTTCCGGAACCAGTCCGCGATCGCCCAGTTGCTTCTTCACCCGGTCCGGCTGCGCCTCAGGCTTGTCGATCTTGTTCACCGCCACGATCATCGGCACGTTCGCCGCCCGAGCGTGGTCGATCGCCTCCAGTGTCTGCGGCATCACTCCGTCATCGGCCGCTACCACGATCACCACGATGTCGGTCACTTTCGCGCCGCGCGCGCGCATGCGCGTGAATGCTTCGTGGCCCGGCGTATCCAGGAAGACGATCTCGCGCCCGAACGCCGGCGAATCCGGCTTGCTGATCTTCACCTTGTACGCGCCGATGTGCTGCGTAATCCCGCCCGCCTCGCCGCCGGCGACGTCGGTCTCGCGGATGGCATCCAGCAGCGACGTCTTCCCGTGGTCCACGTGGCCCATCACAGTCACCACGGGCGGCCGTGCCACTTCCAGTTCGTCGGGATTCTCCTGGGAGAGAATGCTCTCCATGGCCTCGTTGGCCATCTGATCTTCGAAGCTGATCACCGACACGTCGGCTCCAAACTGGGCCGCCACGTCCTTTACCAGCTCCGCATCCAGCGTCTGGTTCACGGTCACGAACACGCCCCGCACCAGCAGCGTCGCGATCAGGTCCTTGGCACGAACCTCCAGCTTCTCCGCCAGATCCTTCACGCTGATGCCTTCCGTCACCGTGATCGTGCGCGTAATCGGCACCGGCCCCGTCGGAATCTGCGCAGTCGTGCGCGACGGCGGGGCAAAACCCTTCATCGGGCCTTCTTTGGTTTTCTCGTAGTGCGGCCGTCCACGCCCCCGCGGTCCTGGACGCGCAGGGCGCGGCGCTTCGCCCGGAGGAGGAGCGAGTCCTGGCGCTCCCGGACGAAATCCCGGACGTTGCCCAAATCCCGGTCGCGCGCCCATCCCCGGACGCTGTCCCGGCGCTCCAGATCCTGCCGGAGCCGAACGCGTGGGGTGCATCGGACGCCGGCTGCCAGGCGGCTGCGGCGCACCCGCTCCGGGACGCGGCCCTGCTGCCGGGCGCCGGTCGAAAATTGGCCTGCCCCGCTGAATGCCTCCCGCCGACCCAGTTCCCGCTGCCGGCGCACTGTACACCGGCCGCGGTCCTGTTTGCGGCATGATCACGCGCCGCGGTGTGGGCGTTGGCTGGGGTTGGGGAGCCGCTGCGGTCTCCGCGCTCGCCACAGACGCGATCGGCGCTGCGGCTTCCACCGGAGCTGCTTCTACGGCCGAGGTCGCCATGGGCTGCGGCGCTGGAGCTGCCTGGGGCGCAACCGCAGGAGGCTTCACTGCGACCACTTGTCCCGTGGACGACAGCGGACGAGCCTCGGCTGCCGGAGCTGCCGTTACCGGGGGCTTCGCCACCACCAGACCTGCCGGGGGTTTTGCGGCAATCGCCGGCGCCGCCGTGGGCGCAGCCGCCGCCGATCCCACGCGAGGCGAGGCGGCTACCACCGCTGGCGCCTGGCGCTGTGGTGGAACAATCTTTCTCGGCGCGGGCCTGGTTTCCTCAACCATCGGAGCTGCCGGTGCCGGCGCAGGCTTTGCGGCTGCCGCGGGCTTCGCGGGAGCTGCCGCTGCGGCTGGCGCTGCTGCTGCCGCAGTTTTGGCCGCTGCCGGACGCGCTGTGCGCACGCGCTCCTCCTGCTGCCGCCGCTCCAGTAATTGCTTCGCGATGTCTCCCGGCTTGTGCGCCTGGGACCAGTCGATTTTCGGCTTCACGTCCGGCTCAGCCTTCACGGCCGCGCCGCTGCCACCACGCTCGTGCAGAATGTGCGCGCGCACACGTTCCGCTTCCTCCGTCTCGATGGAGCTGGAGTGGGTCTTTTTCTCGGTCACGCCAACTGCGGTCAGAGCATCCAGAATTTCTTTGCTCTTGACCTCCAGCTCGCGCGCTAATTCATTGATTCGAACTGTGCTCATCCGTCCCCGTGTCGATTTGCGACTTCCCACTGGTCCTTAGTTCTTCATACGGACAACTCCTGACTGTGGGGTCCCTGGATCTCTTCCATTATCCCTGAAAACGCCGCATTCGCGTTTCCCCTCGGGCTGCCATGTGGCTGAATTCGCGCTAAATTCAGCTCGAACCCGAAATTCACCGGCAACCGGCGCAAGTCGAGAGCCATGCGCGAAGCGCGTCTCCGCCTGGACGGCCAGTCCTATACGCCCGTACCCTCGTCGACTTTTTTCTTGCCGAGATCTTCCTCGCGGACTTCCTCGACGTTTCCCTCCACAACCGCTTCGTCGCGCGCCACTTCGGGATTCGTCTCGTGCTCGGCCAGTACTGCGCTGGTGTCTTCGCGCCCCGGAACCAGGCTCTCCGCGCCTTCCGTATCGAGCGCCGGACCCGCTTCCGTCACCTCGGCGATCCGCTCTTCCGCCACCTCGTCGGCTACGCGCCCTGAGCCTTCCGCGCTCGCCGGCTCTTCGCCGGACTGCGTCAGGTCCTGTTTCAGCGCATCGATCTCTTCTTCGCTGGAAGCCGCATCCGCATGTTCTGCCTCCGCCGTTGCCGGCTGCTCCTCGCCCGGCTCGTATTGTCCGAAGTAATGCCGCACCGCCACGCTGATCTTCTCCAGGGTTTTCTCCCCGATCCCCGGAATCTCCTCGAGTTGCTCCGGAGTCATGTCCGCCAGTCCTTCCACTGTCGTAATGCCGGCGGCCACGAGCTTTTGGATGATCGACTCGCCCAGCTCGCCTACCTGCTCGATCGGCGTCGCGGTCGCCCCCGCCATGGCCTGCATCTGCTGCTCGACTTCCTGGCGCTTCTCTTCCTCGCTCTTGATGTCGATCTTCCAGCCCAGCAGCTTGGCCGCCAGGCGCACGTTCTGCCCCTTCTTGCCAATGGCCAGCGACAACTGCGTGTCGTCCACGATCACTTCCAGCTGCTTGTCGGTCAGATCGGTGATGCTCACCCGGCTCACCTTCGCCGGCTGCAGCGCCTTTTCCGCAAATGTCGTGACCTCTTCGCTGTACTCGATGATGTCGATCTTCTCCCCGCGCAGCTCGCGAATGATCGACTGCACGCGCATGCCCTTCATACCCACGCACGCGCCCACCGGGTCCACGTCCTTGTCCCGCGAAACTACCGCGATCTTTGTTCGCTCGCCTGCTTCGCGCGCGATCGCCCGGATCATCACCGTGCCGTCGTAAATCTCCGGAACCTCGCTCTGGAACAGGTTCTGCACCAGCTCCGGCACCGCCCGCGAAACGATCACCTGCGGTCCGCGCGCCGCGCGATCCACGCGCAGCAGCACCACGCGCACCCGCTCGCCCACGGCAAACTGTTCCAGTCGCGACTGCTCGCGCCGGGGCATGCGCGCCTCCGCCTTGCCCAGGTCGAAGATCACGTCCTGCAGTTCGATCCGCTTCACCGTCGCGGTCAGTACTTCGCCCACGCGGTGCGCGTACTCGTTGAAGACCGTATCCCGCTCCGCCTCGCGCACCTTCTGGAAGATCACCTGCTTCGCCATCTGCGCCGCGATGCGTCCCAGCACGTCGGTCGGCTTGTAGTAGCGGATTTCCCCGCCCACTTCCACGTCGGGCGCCAGCGCGCGCGCCTCTTCCAGCGCAATCTGGTTCAGCGGGTCCTCGATCTGGTCTGCATTCTCCACCACTGTCTTGTAGACATAGGCCCGGATCTCGCCCGTCTCCTTGTCCAGCTCCGCGCGCATGTTTTCCTGCGTCTTGTAGTACTTCCGCGTCGCCAGAGCAATCGCGTCTTCCACCGCCGACACCACGATCTGCGGGTCGATACCCTTATCCCGGCTCAACGCCTCAATGCTGTCATAAAGCACACTTGCCATCTGTTTCTCTCTCAGTCCCTGATTTTTTGCCCAGCGCAGTCTCTCGTAACTTCGTCCCTGTCTGCGCTTCTCCGCAGGGCGAACTCTGTAGCTCGCGGTACGAACCCGCTAAACCTAATCCCTGTTCTCTGGACCCTGTCCTTCAGATCTCCGGCGCCAGATGCGCCTTCTCGATATTGCCCAGCGCAATTTCCACTTCGGCTTTTTCCGCGCTCTGAGCTCTGTGCTCTGCGCTCTTTTTTCCGCGCTCCGAGCTCTTCTTCCCTCTCGCCTGCTGTTCCAGCTTCACGGATGTATCGCTTACCTCTCCGATCCTTCCCTGCCAGTGCCGGTTGCCCGCGATCGGCTCAAACGTCTGCACCTTCGCCAACATGCCCTGGAAGCGCCGGTAATCTTCGACCCCGTGCAGCTTTCGATCCAGCCCCGGCGACGAAACCTCCAGCGTGTACTCTGCGCCGGGAATCAAATCCTCCACGTCCAGCACCGTCCCAAAATCCCGGCTGAAAGCCTCGCAATCCGTGTGTGTTATCCCCGCGAGTTGATCCACACTTCCTGCGCCGCGCGGTTTCGGATCGGTCCCTACACTGGCCCCCGCCTCAAACTCCGCCGCAAGCCTCCTTCTCTCCTCCGCGTTCTTCTCAATAAAAACGCGCAGGATACGGTGCTTTGCTCCTCCATGGAACTCCAGATCCACCACGTTCAGCCCGTGCGAAGTGGCTACGCGCTGCGCCGTCGCCCGAATCTGTTCCACGTCAAACGCCATGAGCTAACCGCTTCTTCGCTAACCGCCTCTTCGCTGGCCGGTTCTTAGCTAACCGGTTCTCAGCCAGCCGCTTTTTAGCTGCCCAAATAAAAAGTGGGCTTTCGCCCACTCATTTCTCCGGCCCGCACACCGCGCTGCCGGACAAACTCGTCTGTTCTTATACTACCTGCTCGCCCCGCGCCTTTCAAATCGCAGTGCAGCGTGGGATACTGGCCGCGGAAAGCTCCCATGACGACCGCCACGCTCAACCCCTACGTCCGCTTCCTCGGAAATCAGCAACCGCTCTCCGTCCTTGCCGCCACCGCCGATCGCCTCAAGTCCCTCGCCCACGCCATCGGCCCGGACCGCATCACCACCCCGCCAGCACCCGGCAAATGGTCCGCCCGGGACATCCTCTGCCACTTCGCCGACTGCGAACTCGCCTTCGGCTTCCGTCTCCGTCAAACCCTCGCCGAGGACAACCACACTGTCCAGCCCTTCGACCAGGAAAAGTGGGCTGCTCCCTACGCCGGCTTCTCGGCTGCCAGCGCCCTCGCCGCATTCGCCGCCCTCCGCGACTGGAATCTGGCGTTCATCCTTGCCGCACTTCCCGCTCACGCGGGCAAAGCCGTCACTCACCCTGAGCGGGGCGCGATGACCTTCTCCACCCTCGTCGAAACCATGGCCGGCCACGATCTCAACCACCTCGCACAGCTGGAACGCATCGCCGCAGCATAATCGGAGGTCCAGCCCACTCCGCCACCGGCCCCTGCGCCTGCTACCACCCCTGCAAAACGGCCGGAGCGTCCTGCGCCCTGCCCGCGTCTTAGGTTTACAGGAATCGTCTGAACTATGACGGGCCTGAGGTTGATCATGGGCTTTTGGCAAATTTCTTCGCGGCGGCTGGCGGTTCTGGCATCCTGCGGAGCAACCCTGCTGCTCAGCGGATGCGGCCAGTTTTTCCCGCCCAATGGCTCCGGCGGTTCCGGCTCCAGCAGCTCTGGCAGCGACTATCTCTACGTCGGCAGCCTCACAAGCGGCAATCTCTCCGGCTTCAGTCTTTCCAACTCCGCGCTCACGTCCCTTTCCGGCAGTCCGTTTACCGCCGTGGTTGAGCCGGTCGCGCTTGCGATCACGCCGAACAACGAGTACCTGTATGCGGGCAGCGGAGCCAACTCTCAGGGAGTCGCCGTCTACCCCATCGAGAGCGACGGCACGCTCGGCTCCGGCAGCACCGTCGGCCAGCTCTACCCCTCCGCGCTTCAGGTCGATACCTCCGGGAACTGGCTCCTCGGCTTCGACGCCGAGACCTCTCCGGGCGAGGTCTATGCTTTCGGGATCAGCAGCAATGGGGGCCTCACCGAGCCGATCAGCAGTTCCATTGCCACACTCCCCAACTGTAGCCCATCCTCAGACATGGCCGGCCTCAACCCCGACCTGGTCATTGCCTCCAGCGACAATTACGTGTACGCCTCCTGCGGCACTGCCGGCATCTACGTCCTCAGTTTCTCCAGCGGCGCGCTGACCTACGTTGGCCAACTCTCCCCAAAAAGTACCGGCGCCGCCGACTCCGGCCTCGCCATCGCCACGACCTCATCCGGCAGCTATCTGCTCGCTGCCGAGACCGTCACCAACGGCGTGCGCGTCTTTTCCATTAATCCCAGCACCGGCCAGTTCAAGGAGGTTTCGGGCTCGCCGTTCTCCGCCGGGAGCGGCCCTGACGCCGTTCTCGTCGACTCCACCGACAGCTACGTCTACGTCGCCAACCGTACCGACGGCACCATCAGCGAGTTCACGCTGGACTCTTCCGACGGTGCACTCGCTCCCATCTCTGGCGCGTCCTCGATCAGCACCGGCTCGTCGCCCGTCGCTCTTGTCGAAGACAACAGCCACACCTACGTCGCCGCTGTCTGCTCCGGCGGCAGTACCGGCCTCGAAACCTACACCATCGGCAGTGGCGGCGCTCTGGCCAGCTTTAAGACCTCGACTACCGGCTCTGCCCCTGCCAGCGTCGCCGCCACACATTGATACAGTGAGCAGCGAACAGTGATCAGCGATTCGATGCGAGCCGAAGGGCTTGTCTGATCTCTGATTACTGACTCCTGCCTCCTCGCCTTTGTGCTATGCTGACCAGTTTTCGTCCCCTAACCCCCATGACGAAACCCGACGCGCTGCCCAAAATCCCGAACCAGCTCGCCTCGAAGCTGGACTCCAATCTGCACCGCGCACGCAACAACGCGCAGGTAATGATGGCTCTGCTCTCCGCCCTCCGCGATCAGGAGATAGAAATCCATCAGGGCGGCGGACCGAAAGCCATGGAGTCCCAGCACGCAAAAAAACGCCTGACCGCCCGCGAACGCCTCGACCTGCTCGTTGATCCGGGCTCGGAGTTTTTCGAGCTTTCCCTCTTCGCCGCCTTCGGCATGTACGAGGAGTGGGGCGGCGCGCCCTCCGCCGGGGTGGTCACGGGGCTGGGCCGCGTCTCCGGCCGACTGTGCATGATCGTCGCCAACGACGCCACCGTGAAGGCCGGCGCGTTCTTCCCCATGACCGCCAAGAAGGTTCTCCGCGCCCAGCACATCGCCATGGAGAATCGCATCCCCACGCTGTATCTGGTCGATTCGGCGGGCATCTTTCTGCCCCTCCAGGAAGACGTCTTCCCGGATCAGGACGATTTCGGCCGCATCTTCCGCAACAACGCCGTCATGTCCGCCATGGGCATTCCACAAATCACCGCCATCATGGGCATATGCGTCGCCGGCGGAGCCTATTTGCCCGTCATGACCGACCAGGTCCTGATGACCGAAGGCAGCGGGTTATTTCTCGCCGGGCCCGCGCTCGTCCAGGCGGCCATCGGCCAGAAATACTCCGCCGAAGAGCTGGGCGGCGCGACCATGCACGCGGAAATCTCCGGCACGGTCGACTTTAAGGAGCCGAACGACCATCTCTGCCTCGCGCGTCTGCGATCCCTGGTCGCGCGGCTCGGCAATCCGCCGCAGTCGCCCTTTAACCGCGCGCCGTTCGATCCCGAAAAAGATGCGCCGCTCTACCCCGCCCGCGACCTGTACGCGCTGATCGATCCTGACCCCGCCCGCGCCGCCGCCAACAGCTACGACATGCATGAGGTCATCGCCCGTCTCGTCGATCGCAGCGAATTCGACGAATACCGCCCCGCTTACGGCCGCACGCTGCTCTGCGGATACGCCCGCATTGGCGGCTTCTCCGTCGGCATCGTCGCCAACCAGAAGACGCCACAGCCGCAAACCTCGCACACCGGCGAGAAGCGCGTTGAATTCGGCGGCGTCATTTATGCCGAGAGCGCCGACAAGGCCGCCCGCTTCATCCTCGACTGCAATCAGAACCTGATCCCGCTGATCTTTCTGCACGACGTCAACGGTTTCATGGTCGGCCGCGACGCGGAATGGTCCGGCATCATCCGCTCCGGCGCCAAGATGGTCACCGCGGTTTCCAACTCCGTCGTCCCCAAAATTTCCGTCGTCGTCGGAGGCTCCTTTGGCGCGGGCAACTACGCCATGTGCGGCAAAGCTTACGATCCGCGCTTCATCTTCGCCTGGC
>JASHRH010000298.1 GCA_030037475.1 Acidobacteriaceae bacterium | reverse complement strand
GATGAAGCCGTTGACTTCTCCGGCGTCGCTGGAGCGGACCAGGGGCATGTGGCAGTCCACGCAGTTTTCAGGGTGCGGCGGATAGTAGAACGAGCGCGCGCCGAAGCCGGAGACGCCGCTGGCCTGCCAGTTGTCGTAATCGTCGAAGCCGCGAATCCAGCGGTAGTGATCCAGCGGCACGTCGAGATGCACCTTGTGGCAGGCGGAGCAGAACTCGGCGGGATTGTTCCGCATGAAAGGCTTCAGGAAGGTGCGCCGGTGCGGCTCGGGATCCTCTTCGATGAGAAAATCGATGACCCTGCGCAGGTAGGGATTCTTCGTATCGACCAGCCTGAAGAGCGCCGGATATTCGATGGTGTACGCGCCGTTGCCCATGGTGCTGCGCACCGCGCGGATAGAGTGGCACACCATGCAGCCAATGCCGGCCTGCGCCGCCGGCGTAAAGATGCGGTTCTTAATGGGCGTGTTGAAGTTGCCGGGGAAAAAGAGCGCTGCATCATGGCAGCCGGCGCACCATTTCGACGCCTGCACGCCGTCCACATCCTGCATGTAGACAATCGCCTGGCGGTACCACTGGTTGTTGAAGGAGGAGAAGTGGTGGGCGGAGCTTTCCCACTCGCGATAAATGTCGGCGTGGCACTGCTGACATGTGGCAGAGTCGACGAAGTAATCCTCCGGCACGGTTTTACCCGTGGAAGTCTCCGCGGAGCTGGGGAAGAATTCGCTCTTCGGCCCCGCGCCTTCCGTATCCATCGAAGCGGGCGCGATGGAGGGGTTATGAATCACGTAGGCGCGCTGCCACGGCGCCGTGCGCACCCACCAGGATGCGCCAGCTACCGCGGCGGCCAGCGCCAGGCAGCACGCCAGGCGCGCCGAGGTCCGCAGTGGAGTTCCCTGCAAAGAGCAAAGCCGTCTCTGGCGTCCCGTCCACACAAACAGCAGCACCGCGCAGCCGACGATGGAAACCGCTTCATGCGTGTAGAGAACCGGCCACATGGGACGGCGCGCGCCGGTAAAGATGATGACCGCTCCGAAGGCGCCGCCCAGCAGCAGCACGGCCCAGCCCAGCTTCTCCCACGCGCCGCGGCCGCGCATCAGGTGGGCCATCCACGGAACGGCCAGCACCAGAAACACCGCGCCCAGGACGATGTGGAGCAGGACGACAGCCTCGTAGACGAGCGTCGCCGACGGAAACGCGAACAGATAGATCGCGCTGCCGGCCAGGCTGAGGACCCCGGCAATCAGAAATCGTCTCATCGACGCGGGTTCCGGCTCTCTAAAAGTTTGTGGCTTTGCCGATTCGGCGGCCTCTTTTTTGCTGAATTCGGCACCAAAATACTAACGGGCCGCGAGGACGCCAGGCATCCACCTTTCGGTGGAGAAGTCAGCGGCGGCTCTGGTTCTTCACGGTCGCCGTTCGCAGAAAGTCATACGTACCGGTCGGATCCAGCTGTATATTCCCGATCCGGTGATCGTGCACGACCACCGTGTCGATGTACCACAGGTTCAGGTCGGGCAGGTCGCGCGCGGCGATTTGCTGGATGCGCCGATAGTCGGCGATCCGCTGCTGGTCGTTGGTGGTCAGCGCGGAGTCGGCGATCAGACGATCCATTTCCGGGTCAGAATAGTAGCCGCGGTTGGCGCCGCGCGGCGGAAATGCATCGGTGGTCCAGATGTAGCGGAAGATGTCGGGGTTGGCGTTGCCGCCGATCCAGCGCGAAGGCGCCATCTGAAACGCGCCGCGCGTGAGGTCGGCGTAGAACGTGGCGAACTCGTAGCTGCGCAGGTCAAGGGCAACGCCGACACGGGCAAGCATGGCCTGGATGGCCACCGCCGTCAGCCGGACCTCTTCCTCGGCGTTGGAAATCTTCATCGTGATGTGAAAGCGGATGCCGTTCGGCCCGCGCTTGTATCCCGCCTGGTCCAGCAGGGCGTTGGCCGCGGCCGGATCGAAGGGGTAACGCATCGTGTCGCCGGTCCAGGCCCAGTGTTCGGGCGGCAGTGTGCTTTCGGCCGGTCGCGCCTGGCCGCGATAGATCGTCTGGATCAGCAGCGGGCGGTTGATCGCCATGGCAATCGCGCGGCGCACGCGCACGTCGCGCAGGATGGGGTCATGCAGGTTGAAGACAATGTAGTAGAGATTGGTTCCCGGTCCCTCATCGACCTCCAGGCGTGGATCGCGGCGCAGCGCGTCCACCATGTCCGGGGGCAGCGCGTCGCTCTCCACGTCGGCTGAGCCCTTTTGCAGCTCCAGCGCGCGCGTGGTCGCGTCCGGCACCACGGCAAAGTCGATCCGCGCGATGTGCGGCTTCGGTCCCCGGTAGTTCGGATTCCGCGCCAGAATCACGTCGCGGTCCACCTGCTGGCTGACGAAGACGAAGGGCCCGCTGCCGATCGGATCGCGCCAGAAATCGCCGCCGCTGCCGTACGGCACAATGCCGATCGCGCCGTCGCACAGGTTGAAGAGCAGTGATGGATCGGGCGTCTTCAGGTGGAAGATCACCGTCGCGGGATCAGGCGCGTCAATGCGGTCAAGGCTGGCGTACGAGCCCGCCTTCACGCTGATCACTGTGCCGTTCAGGATGGAATCGATCGTCCACTTCACATCGCGCGAAGTAAGCGGCCGGCCGTCGGAGAAGCGGACGCCGCTGCGCAGGTGGAAGATCCACGTGAGCGGGTCGGGATTCGACCAGCTGGTGGCGAGGCCTGGCTGCAGGCCGAAGTGCGCGTCGCGCCAGACCAGCGGATCGAAGATGAGGGCGTCGATGTGCTCCGCCTGGCCGTCCGTGCCGATGCGTGGATCGAGATTCGCCGGGCTGCTCTCGATCAGCACGGTCACCGTACCCGGCACCGGCTTGTGCGAGCTGCAACCAGAGAGACAGAGCGCAGAGATCAGAGCGCAGAAAACCGCGGGGTAACGGCCGGCTCTAAGTGGGATGAGGCCCTGCATAAGTGACCGATCCCAGAATAACGGGACGCGCGGCTCCGGTGGCGGAAGGCACGTTGCCCGCACGCTGATGCCAGGTTTGCCAGGCGAGCAGCGCGAAAGCAACGGCTTCTTTGGCTTCAACAGGAATACCGGAGTCGTCGCTGGTGCTGACGGTGCAGCCGAGCGGCGCCAGGCCTTCGCGCAGCCAGGCCAGCAGCGTTGTGTTCCGCGCACCTCCGCCGGAGACAATGCAATCGAGAGGAGCCTTCCCGGTCAGCGCCTGCACCCAGCAAACGACAGCCTCGCGAATGCTCTCCGAGGTGAGCGCGGTAGCTGTGGCGAGCGCGTCCTCGGGCTTGCGGCTGATCCGGCAGCATGCAGCCATCAACTCGGCGGTGTATTCACGGCCGAATTGCTCGCGGCCGGCGGACTTTGGCGGCTTTTGCCGGAAGAATTTCTCCCGCAATGCGGCGCGCACCACCGGCTCCAGAACTTTTCCCCGCGCTGCGACGCGCCCGTCACGGTCGCAGGGCTTGCTGAAGAGCTGCTGCATCAGCGCGTCGATGACCATGTTGCCTGGTCCGGTGTCGAAGGCGATCACCTGGTCCTGGCGCGCGCCCGCTGGAATCGCGGTGAGATTCCCGATGCCCCCGATATTCTGCAAAATGCGCGCCCGGCGCGGGTGCGCGTAGAGCACGTAATCGAGGAGCGGAACGAGCGGCGCGCCCTGCCCGCCGGCGGCCATATCGGCGGGACGGAAATTGGAAACCACCGGCACGCCGATCTCCGCAGCCAGCAGAGCGGGTTCACCCAGTTGCCACGTGCAGGCAAAACGCCGCCCCGCGTAGAGCATCGGTGCGCCCTGGTGGTAGAGCGTCTGGCCATGGCAACCGATCAGGTCCGGGCGGATGCTGGTCGCGTCCATGGTGGAGCGGACTGCCTCGGCATAGGCAAGGCCCAGCCTCCAGTTCAGGCGTGCTAATTCGGCGGTGGAGATCGCCCTGGCATTCATCGCGCGGAGAACACTCTGGCGCAGAGCACGCGGAAACGGAAACGCGCGGTGTGCGAGCAGATCGAGCTTTGTACCCTGAAATTGCTCCGAAATGCGCACCAGTGCCACGTCCACGCCATCGGCAGAGGTGCCGCTCATGAGGCCAGCGACGATCAGGGGACGGGCGGGAGTCTGGGCGCGAGTCATTCTTCGATGACTTATTCTATGCGGCGCCCTCCGTTTCCCGCTTCAGTCCGCGCCACTGCTCCGGATCACCGCCGTGCACAGGCGCTTCCGCGACCTCCGCGGCGAAAGCCTTCACCTCTTCGCACAGGCGGTTCAGCCGTTCCCCCGAGGGAGTGTGGCGGCGCACCGGCTGGAGCCACCGCTTCTTGGAGCGGTAAACCTTGCGCCAGGCGCTGGCCACCGCATCGCGAAAGGCCGCCGAGCGCTCGCCTTCCCGCAACAGCGCTTCGTACGCGCTCTCGATCAGCTCCGGATCCCGGCAGACAGGGATCATCTGAATCCCTGCCAGCACCGCCTTCACGACCGCCTCTTCGATCGGCATCTGCGACAGGATGCCTCCCATCTCCATGTCATCGGAGACGATGATCCCTTTGAAGCGCACCTGCCGGCGCAGCACGTTGGTCACCCAGTAGCGGGAAACCGTGGCCACCGCCTCATCGCGGCCCGGCCACGGATACGAAGCGTGGGCGACCATGGCGAAGGGGAGCTTGCCGGCGACGGCCAGCCACGGGGCCAAATCGGTCCGCCACATCGTGCGCGTCTGGCGCCGGATCACCGGCGTATCCTGGTGCGAATCGGCTGTCGCGCCGCCCAGCCCCGGGAAATGCTTGCCGCAGCTCAGCATCTCCTCCAGCGCCAGGCCGGAAAGGAAGCAGCGAGCGTAGTCGATCACCCGCCAGGGCTCGGCGGCCACGGCGCGCGAGCCCATCACGGCGGCGGATTCCGGCAGCGCCAGATCGAGCACCGGCGCGAACACCGTGTTGAAGCCCAGCGCGCGGGCCTCGCGCGCGATCAGCGCGCCGTGCCGGCGATACAGATGCCGCCGGCCTGTCGCAAATACGGCGGCAGCCGAGGGGAGCGGATGGATGACCTCCCGGAAGCGGTCCACCAGCCCGCCTTCCTCGTCCACGCAGCGGAACAGCGGAACGGCGCCCAGGCGGTCGGCATCGCGCAGCAGCGCAGTCACCTGTGCGGGCTGTTCGATATTGCGCCGGAACAGAATCACGCCGCCGGGGCGGATGCGCTTCATCCACGCCTGCTCGACCGCGGCAAGCGACGTGGATTCGAGACCGACGATCAGGATTTGGCCGGCCTGCTCCGCCAGTTGTACATGGCGGCGGCGCGGCATGAAAACCCGCGCGCCACGACGGCCGTCCGGCGGCGGAATCTTCGCGGGTTGTGCGGGATGCGTCGTGGATTTCGGGCTCATGGCACGTCCGTGGCGGATCAGCCTCGAATTTCGGCCTTCAGTTCTTCGAGCAGGTTCAGCGCTTGCAGCGGCGTCAGCGCATTGATATCCGTCTGCGCCAGGCGATCGAGGATGCGCTGCGAAAGCGGAGTAAAGATCGTGAGCTGCAGCGAGGGCTCGGTTTCCGCGGCTACGTTCTGCCGCTCGGAGCGCTCGTGCTGCTTCAGCACCTGGCGCGCGCGCTGGATAACCGTCGGGGGCAACCCCGCCAGGCGCGCCACGTCGATCCCATAACTGCGATTTGCAGGCCCCTGCTCTATGCGATGCAAAAAAACGATGCCCTGAGGAGATTCCTTTGCTTCCACATGGAAGTTTTTCAGGCGGGGAAATTCCTCAGCCAGGAGGGTCAATTCGTGATAGTGGGTGGCAAACAGGGCCCGCGCGCCGATCCGGCTCTGCAGATGCTCGAGCGTCGCCCAGGCCAGCGCCAGGCCGTCGAAAGTGGAGGTTCCCCGGCCCATTTCGTCCAGCAGAATCAGCGACTGCGGGGTAGCCGTGTTCAGGATGGTCGCCGTCTCCGTCATCTCCACCATGAACGTCGAGCGTCCTCGCGCCAGGTTGTCGCTGGCTCCGATGCGGGTGTAGACGCGGTCTACCAGGCCGCAGGTCATCCGCTGGGCGGGGACGAAGCTGCCCGTCTGCGCCAGAATCGTCAGCAGCGCCGTCTGCCGCAGATAGGTCGATTTCCCACCCATGTTGGGACCAGTGATCAGCAGCAGGTTCGGATGCGAGGTGTTCCGGCTCGCGTTGAGAAACAGATCGTTGGGCACGAAGCGGCTCTCGCCCGCCTCGTCCATCAGCCGCTCGATGACGGGATGCCGCCCACCCACGATTTCCAGCATGGGCGCCGGGTCGATGCGCGGACGCGTGTAACTGCGCAGCGCCGCCAGATGCGCGAAATTCGCAACCAGGTCGATCTCGGCGATCTCGGCGCTGGTGCGTCGCAGACGACCCGCGTTTTCGATCAGTCGCGCGCGCAGCGCAGCAAACAGGCGCTTCTCGATCTCGACCGAGCGCTCCTGCGCGGCGAGGACTTTGGTTTCGTAATCCTTCAGCTCGGGTGTGGTGAAGCGCTCTGCGTTGACCAGCGTTTGCTTGCGCTCATAGTCGGCGGGAACACTGGCGAGATTCGCCTTCGTGATCTCGATGTAGTAGCCGAAGACGGAGTTGAAGCGAACTTTCAGTGAGCCGATGCCGGTGCGCCTGCGCTCGCGCTCCTCGATCGCCGCAATCGAGGCGCGGCCACTCGATCCGATGGAGCGCAGCTCGTCCAGCTCCACGTCGATCCCAGCGGCAATCACACCACCCTCGGCGAGCGTGAGTGGCGGATCGGGGACCAGCGTGGAGGTGATGGCGGCGCACAGGTCCTCCAGCGGATCGAGCGCGGCCGAGACCTGCTCCCAGAATGGCGCGCGCAGCGCCGCGGCCGAACGCTTCACCGCAGGAAGGTGCCGCAGCGAAGCCGCCAGGGCCAGCACATCGCGCGGCCCGGCACTGTCCAGCGAAATGCGCGCCAGCAGGCGGTCGAGGTCGAGGATGCCCTCGAGCGCCCTCCGCAGCTCCTCGCGTCCGATCAGATCGGCGCGTGCGGCGTCCACCGCCTCGTAGCGAGCCTCGATCGCCGCGGCATCCAGCATGGGCCGCAGCAGCGATGCCCGCAACAGCCGCTTGCCCATCGGCGTGCAGCAGGCGTCCATGGTGCGGAAGAGCGTGGTTTCCGGCCCGGCGTCGAAGAAGAGCGGCTCGACCAGCTCCAAATTCCGCGCGGTCACCTGGTCCAGATAGAGGTGTTCGGCGCGGTGGTAGAAGCGCAGCGAGTCCACATGCTGCGCCTCCGACTGCTGGGTTGTCCGCACGTAATGCACGATGGCCCCGGCGGCGATGGCGGCAGCCGGATGTCCTGCCAACCCAAAACCTTCCAGGCCCTGGCTGCCCAGCTGCCGCTCCAGCAGCGGAAGGGCAAAATCGGGCGAGAAAGCAAAGTCGTCGATGGGCGTGCGGGTCTTGATCTGCGCGGTCAGCAGCTCGAGCGCCGCATTGTCGGAGATTCCGGCGAATGGGCCACGCGTCGATGGAAAGATCAGCTCGCTCGGCGCCAGCCGCAACAACTCGTCCAGGCACTGCGCCGACGCACCGGGACCCCGGAACTCCGTGGCGCGAAAATCGCCCGTGGAGAGATCCAGCCAGGCGAGTGCAGCCGCATCGCCCGCAAAGTGGGCTGCGGCCAGATAATTGCTCTGCTCGGCGGCCAGCGAGGCATCGAGCGCCGTGCCCGGCGAAAGGACTCGCGTCACTTCGCGGCGGACGATCTTTTTCGCCAGCTTCGGGTCTTCCATCTGATCGCAGATAGCAATGCGGAAGCCCTTACGCAGCAGCCGCGCGATATAGTTCTCGGCGGCGTGGTACGGGACGCCGCACATGGGCACGTTGCGCTCCTTGTCGCGCGCCGTCAGCATGATCTGCAGCTCGCGGGAGGCGGTTTTGGCGTCGTCGAAGAACAGCTCATAGAAGTCGCCCAGGCGGAAGAAGAGCAGGGCGTCGGGATGCTGGCGTTTGGCAGCCAGATACTGGCGCATCAGCGGGGTTTGGGACTCGATCGTCGCCTCGGCCACAGGAAGGCTCAGAATACAGGGACTCGCCGTCCAGGCGTTAGCGCTTCGCGCATCTGCCGGGGCCGAACGTTACAGGCTGACAAGAGGTGCGGAATTTTGGTGAGGAACTTCCGATTTTTCCCAGCCCAAAGACTCGAGAGGACGGCAGTTGGTCTTCAGGAGAACCGCGAGTGATAGGCTGGCGGGGAATGAGCTTCCGAGGAATACCCGTATTGGCAGCAGCGGTGCTGGCTGTCGCGGCGCTGGCGCAGACCGCGCCGATGCGGACCTGGAAGGATCCCGCGTTACAGCTGACTTTTT
>JASHRH010000297.1 GCA_030037475.1 Acidobacteriaceae bacterium | reverse complement strand
CTGGGGAATCACCGACAAATATGCCTTCTGCTGGAAGTCAGGCTATTGTGCGCCTCTTCCTTTCGACGGAAATTTCCAGCCGAAGCCCGCGTTTTACGCACTTCAGTCGGTGCTCATCAAGGCCGATCATCGGTCAAGGTAAATCGCAGCTTTGTCCGGTCTCGGCTCAGTCCAGCCGCACCAGCCAGGCCTCGCCTTCGCTGGGGTGCAAACGACGCACAATGGCGATGGCTACGGTGCGATTGCCCTCGTAGGGGCGAATGCGCACCCAGTACCCGGTCGGTCCCGCAAACTCGATCACACTGGCGGTGCGGTACTCGCGCTGCAGCCGTTGTTCGAGGTGCATAGCTGAGCGCCGATGTGAAAAAGCCCCGATCTGCACGCACCAGCGTCCACCGGAGTCGAGCGGCTCGGGCGCGCTGTACACGTCGAGGCGCACCTCGCCTACGCCCGCGCGGTAGAGACCGATGGCCTTCGCCGCGCCTTCGGAGAGGTCAAGAATGCGATCCGCCACGAACGGCCCGCGATCGGTAATACGCATCACCGCTGACTCGCCCGTGCGCAGATAGGTGACGCGGATCAGCGACCCCATGGGCAGCGTGCGGTTGGCCGCGGAGATCGCGTTCTCGTCGTAGATTTGGCCGTTTGCTCCCGCATGGCGGTCATAGGGCGGCCCATACCAGCTCGCCATGCCGGTTTCGGTGTAAAGAGGCCGATGCTTCCTGACGTATTCCTCGTCGGCGCTGAAGGCCGGGCTGCGGCGCTCGCTGCGATATCCCGGCTGCGGCGCAGGCGCGGATCCGACGGAAGGCGGTGGCGCAGGCTGCAGCGTGGGCGGCGGCGGCGTGTATGCGGTCTGCTGACGATGTGAACAGCCCGCGACCATCGACAGCACCACCACAGCAACCGTCGCAGCAAACAGCCGTCCCAGTGATGTTGAGGATCGACCATCGGGGATCGGCAGTCGCATCCGGTTTATTCCCCCTGGCGGCGTTCCAGGTGCGACGCCAGCTTGCTGAGTTGCTCCGCGGCAATGCGCAGCGCCTTCGACGAGTTCTCGCGCACCTCCGGCACCACGCGATCGTTCAGATACGCGATGATCCTCTTCAGGTCTTCTTCCAGATGCTCGCCCAGCGGCTGATTGGCTTTGGGTTCCATCGCTTCGTGCGGGTACTCAGCGTACCCGCCGATTTTCAGTATCCCCGTCCCTTCCAGGGAGGGTCAATCGTCAGGAATCAGGACGTTCCCGATGAGTAACACGGCCATCCCGGCGCTGGAATGCGTCCTCCAAAATACCGGGAATGGGAGATTTCTGCATCGCGCCTGCGCCGATCCAACGAGGGTTTCTCTTCGGCGGACTGCTTTTCTCCGCGATGACGGCCTGCCCACAATCGGCGGAAACGTTGACGGACGCTCCCCGGTCCGTGATTGCCGGCAGGGCCCCATCGAATCCGTGCTGCTTCACCCGCAACCGCGGCCGGAGCCGCACCGCCGGCGATGCGGGCAACAATCTCCTCCTGGAGTTCGTACCCGGCATCATCAGCCGCTGGCGCCGGCATCGCCTGCGCACCCGGTCCCGCTCATCCGAATTGCCTGAGAGCTCGTCTATTCCATGAAACAGGGCTCAGATCTCCGGCGCGGTCGCCGGACGCTGCGGCGAACCAGGATGACGGCAGACAACATGGCGGCCATGCGCCGGAACGCGAGCACGCAGCGGGGCGGCGCAGAGCATCGTCGCCGTGCGCTGAGCCTGGTCGCGCTGCTCCTCGCGGGCTGCGTCGCTTCGCGAGCGCAGACGCCGCTGCCAAACGCGCCATTGCCGGGAACAGGCGCTATCGCTTCTTCTTCCGGCCCCATGCCGCAGCAGCCATTCCCGCCCCAGAAGACGCCGCGGCATGGCCTGAGTCTGCCCGGCCTGAACCCCAGCTATGTGCCCACACCCCGGCCCTGCCGAACGCAGTCGTGCAGCGAGCGTTCGCCTCATCAGGACTGCTGCCAGCAGGAGTCCGGCCTTTTCGCGGAGTATCTCAGGCACAACGCCATTCATATCTACACACCCGCGGAACTGGCGCGGCTGGCCGCCCACAGTGTCGCCGATCCCTTCAACCTGCTCACGATTGCCGGAACCTCAGCTTATTCGGTGGCCATCGATGCGCACTCGCCCTACGGCCCAGGCATGACCGGCTGGGCCAAATTCAGCGGCGTTTCCCTCACTCAGGACATGACCGGCGAATTCTTCGGCACTTTTTTGATTCCCTCGATCGACCACGAATACCCGCACTACATCCGCATGCCCAACGCGCCGCTGGTGCGCCGCATTGCCCACTGTATTTACCAGCCTTTCTGGACCGTCAGCGACATGGGTCAGGGCATGCCGAACTACTCGAATGTCGTGGGCGGCATCGCCGACGAAGCCGTGAACATCATGTATGTGCCCTATCAGCAGGTCGGCTGGGGACCGAGCGCGGAACGCATCGCGACGGCCTGGGCCACCGATCCCATCGGCAACTTCATCACAGAGTTCGTACCGGACCTCGCGCGGCACGTGAATTTCAACATCGTTTTCGTGCAGCGCATTATCGACCGCGTGGCCGTCGAGGAAGGCGGCGGCGTACCGGCGACCACCCCGCCTTAGACCACGCTGCACGGTTATCAGTGCGGCTTCCTGAAGTATTTCGGCTTCCGCCCCGGCAACCACGGATCGTAGTGCTCCGCGAATTCCGCGCGCTGCTCTGTGGAGGGGTGCGAGTATGTCCAGAACTCGACAAACGGATTGGGATGCGGATTATCCAGCCATAACTGCGCGTCGCTGCAGAAGGAGTTCACCGCGGCCTCTCGCGCATCGGGCACCAGTCCTTGGATCACTTCCTGCCCATACACGTCGGCCTGATGCTCGATGTGCCGCGACATCGCATTGCCGATGGGATCCGCGAGGAAGCTGAGGCCCACGAGCAGAAACAGCACCAGTCCCAGCGACGACCAGTTCGCCACGGATTCGATGCCCCAGCGCGGTCCGCGCACGCGCACCAGCCAGCGCAGCAGCCGGAAGGCGATCCAGTAGAAGGACAAAATGATCGGTACGGAGAATGCGATGCCTCTGGCGACGTGGTGCAGCACGTAATGGCCCTGCTCGTGACCGTAGGTAAAGAGGATTTCGTCGGGCGTCTCCTCGTGAATCGTCGTATCCCACACCACGATGCGCTTGGACGCCCCCAGCCCGGTGACGTACGCGTTGGGGCCGGTGACTTTGCGGCTCGCGTCCATCAGAAAGATGCGGCTGGGCGGGATGTGCAGGCCGCCGCGCGCGGCCACGCGTTCCAGTTGATCCACCAGCGCGGGATCTGCTCTTTGGAGTGGCTCGAATTTGTTGAAGAGAGGATCGATGACGATGGGCGCGACGAAGACCGCGAACACCTCGACGGGAATGGTGATGATCCAGAACCACAGCCACCATCGCCGCGGCGCATGGCGCATGAGTGCGTAAAGCACGCCCAGCACGATAGAACCGATGACAATATAGATCCCAGTGGATTTGACCCAGTCGCCCCACCATGCCGGCCAGGACTCCACCGAGAGGCCAAAGCGTACGCCAACGTGGTGCCCCACCAGAGCCAGCGGAAGATTCAGAGCCACGAAGATCAGCAGCCAGAGCGGGGCGGCGACCACCCCTTGCAGCCACGGCTGCCGCGAGACACGCGCGGCGAGCCGCGCAATTGGCGCTCCGGCGCACGCCACAAGCCACAACGTCAGCAGAAGCCAGGCCGTCCCTCCGAAATAGAGGCCGGTGCTCCAGTGGCTGAGCGCGACAGCTTCCGCCAGCTTCTGCGGCGGCAGTGTGCAGATGGGCTTGCCGGTCGCCGGCGGCAGCATTACGGAAAGGACGAAGACGCTGGTCAGCACGGGCGGTGACTTACTTCCTTTCCGCAGGCTGCACGTTCAACGCATGAAGCCGCTGTTCCAGCTGCGATTTCACCTCAGGCCACTCGCGGTCAAGGATGGAAAAATAAACGGTATCGCGAATATACCCATTCCAGGTCATCCGATCCTTGCGCAGCACGCCTTCGCGCACAGCACCTAATTTTGCGACGGCCGCCTGGCTGCGCGTGTTGCGTGTATCCACGCGGAACTGCACGCGAACGGCTCCGCAGCGAAAAGCGTGCTCGAGCATCAACAGCTTGGCTTCGGGATTCACCGCGCCGCTGCGGACCTCGGGATCGAGGAAGGTTGAGCCAATCTCCACGCCGCCCTGCTCCTCCATCTGGGTATAGAAACTGGAAACGCCGACAATACGCCCATCGGCGCGGCGGCGGATGACGTAAGGGACGCGGTCCCGGTGCGACGCCTCCAACATCGCGGACCAGTAACCTTCAAAACCGTCGCCGAGCGGATTGACAGGCATGATTGCCCATGCTTCAGGATCGCTGTGCACCAGCGCGCGCACTTCCTCTTTCATCTCAGGAACCACCAGCTCCAGGTTCACCACTTGCCCGAGGAGGGGACGCGGATCCAGTTTCATCGCAGTTCCAGGCGGTCGGGTGCTACAGGTTGAACAGCTCCCGCAGCCGTCGCGTCTGCGCCCGGCTGACGGGGATTTCGGTCTGCTTCTTATCGTCCATGCGCAATTGATACGTGCTTTTGAACCACGGCACCACTTCGCGGATGTGGTTGATGTTCACGAGGCAGGAGCGGTGCGCGCGCCAGAAAACCGACGGATCGAGGAGTTCGAAGAGTTCCTCCAGCGTGCGGCACTTCGACTGTCCTTCCAGCGCCGGCGTGACCACGGAAATGATGCCATCCTCGAT
>JASHRH010000296.1 GCA_030037475.1 Acidobacteriaceae bacterium | reverse complement strand
GAACGTGCCTGGGAACGCCGCAAAGTAGCGCTCGATAGCGCGCTCCATTCCTCGAAGTCCGGGTGATAGGCTCAAAGGCGCGGGCCTGTAGCTCAAGGGTTAGAGCAGGGGACTCATAATCCCTTGGTTGGGGGTTCAAATCCCTCCGGGCCCACCACGGGATGTCTCTGGCTGAAGCGGCAACGCCTGCGGACAGGGAGCGGGGGTCATCTCCCGTCATCGCTGCCGCGCCAGGACCAGCGTGATGTCGTCGGGCTGCTCCTGATCGCCGATCCATGAGCGCAGGCTTTGCAGAACCTGTTCGGTGATGCCGGCGAGCGGCAGATGCCGGTGCCGACGGACCACTTCGAGCAGCCTTTCCTCGCCGAATTCCCCGAAATCATTCTCCGGCTCGGTCACGCCGTCGCTGTAGGCGATGAGGATGTCGCCGGGCGAAAGCCGTTCGGTGCCCTGCTCCCACGTGAGGTTGTCGAGGAGCCCGACGACCATGCCGCCACGGTCGAGCCGCGTCACGCTGTCATCGGCACGCAGCAGCAGCGGCGGCAAATGACCACCATTGGAATAGACCAGGCGGTGCGTGGGCCCGTGGTAGTGCGCCAGAAACAGCGTCGCGTATTTTTCCGGCTGCGTGCTCCGGTAGATATGGCGGTTCAGCAGCGCCAGCATTCTTGCCGGCTCCTCAAACAGCTCGCCGCACTCCACTTCCTCCACGCCCGCCAGACGGCTGCCCGGATGAGCCAGCGCCGCCGCTCCTTCCGCGATCAGTTCTTCCCCCGCGAAGCGGTAGGCGCGCACCGCGGAGTAGAGCGTGGCCATCAGCAGTGCGGCGGAAATCCCCTTGCCGCTGATGTCGCCCAGCGCCAGACCCAGGCCATCGGCGCCTGACACCAGAAAATCGTAATAGTCGCCGCTGACGGTGCGGGCCGGCACGCATTTGCCGTGCAGCTCCAGCATCGGCAGGCTGACCTGGCCGTGCGGAAAGAGATTGGCCTGGACTTCCTGCGCGATGGCCAGCTCGCTCTGCAGCCGCTGCTTCTCGCGCTGCTCGGCAATCAGCCGCTCCAGCGAGACGGCCATCTCATTGAAGGAGCGGCTCAGCGCTCCCAGTTGGTCCTTTCGTTTAACCGGGATCCGGTGCGTGAAGTTGCCGCTGTCGATGGCCACCGTGCCGGTATACAGGTTGTCCACGGACCGTGTAATGGTATGGTTCAGGCGCACAGCGGCGAGGAAAGCGAGCAGCTCCAGGACGCCGAAGAGCACCGCGATGGCAATGAGGCTGTCGCGCACCATGGCGCCCACCGTGAGCGAAGTGATGAACAGGCGCTGGTACAGCAGCGAGGGCCGGGACGTGACGTAGGCATACACCCCATCGACAGAGGCACCGTTCTTCCAGTCGATGGTGGTCAGCGGTTCAGGGAAGGTGACGGGGACATCGAAGAAGTGGGCTGCTGCCGGCAGAGATCCTCCCGTGATCGACTGGCCGCCCGCCTGTTCCGGCGAGACACCATTGACGGCGACGGTGGGGCTGCCGGGCGCGAACTGCACCTGCACACGATGTGAGGATCGCGAGCCTGCTGCTCCTCGTAAATCTGAAGTCGTGAAAATGCTCACGCTGCCCAGGCCGCTGGCAATGGCGTCGACATTCTGTTTTTCAATGGGAACGCTGGTGATGACCACGGTGGTGTGGCCATCCAGGTCGAGCCGGCTGGCCGCACGCAGCCACAGGTGGCCCTGATCGAAGACGATGCTGCTGAAACTGGCTGGCAGCCACGCCGGCACACTGGGCGGACGTGGCGACTCCAGCGAGGCAGGTGTGACCGCAATCGCGCGACCGTCCTCGTAGGCGGCAACCGAAAGCCCGGTGTATTCACGATCGGCGGGAACCGCCTCGGGCAAGGCAACGGTAGCCGGCCTGGGAGTGCGATCCAGCAGGTGCGCCATGCGCTCGGTGAGACTGGCATTCACCGCGCCGATGTGCGTGAGCTCGCTGCTGACCACCCCGTTGGCGGCAAAGATAGCAAACTGCCCCGCGAAAACGTACAGCAGAATCACTCCCAGCGTGACCAGCAGGACCACCGGGGCCAGGCCCATCAGCAGGTAGGTCACAATCAGCCGGTTGCGCACCTTCCACAGCAGATAGCCGAAGACAAAGCGCCACAGCAGCGGAACGCAAAACGCGAGAAGGACGAAGAAATCCAGCTCGGCGATGCCCCGAAGCGCCGCGCCCGCGCTGCCTGGCAGGAACCCCAGCGCCGCCAGCACCACGTAGGCGATCAGCAGCCAGAACGCCGTGCGATGCACGAAGCCCCGGGGCGGATCGCGGCGCAACCTGCGAAAGACCACTGTCTCAAACCTGCGCGCTCGTCCCATGGACGGCAGTGTAGAGCATCAGCGGCCCACGCTCCAGGAGGATTTTGAGGACGTTGAACGGCTCAGGCGATCGCGCGGACTGCGCCGCTCACCGGATCAGGCTCGCGGGAAGGATCGAGGGACGGTTCACCGGCAGTGGGCAGAAACACCCGGAAACAGGTGCAGGCGCCGGATCCGGTGCGCAGGCTGCGAAAATCGATTCGCCCTTCGTATTTCTGCACGATTCCCTTGCTGATCCACAGTCCCAGCCCGGTGCCCTTGGCGGACTTGGTGGTAAAGAACGGCTGAAACAGCCGCCTGGCATCCTCCGGGCGGATGCCCGCTCCGGTGTCGATGACGGAAACAGCAATGCCGCGGCGCTGCGTTTGCCAGTCGGTTGCATCGCGCACGCGCAGCCGCAGCGTGCCACCGGAGGGCATAGCCTGAATGGCGTTGCCGATCAGATTCAGGAAGATTTGGCGCAGCTCGCCCGGGAAGCCGCGGACCAGAGCCCGCGAGCCGTACTGCTTGTCCAGGGCGATGCCACTGAGCATGATGAGCCGCTGCTGCAGCTCCACGACGTTGTCCAGCAGCTCGGAAAGCGACAGCGCGATGGACTGCTTCGATTCCCGGTAAAAGCTGAGCGTCTGCCGCGTGATATGGGAAACGCGCTGGAGTTCCTGTTCGGCCAGCGACGCGTAGTAGCGCGCTTCCTCGTCGAGCGAGGGATGATTGCGCAGCAGGTAGAAGGCGTTGGTGATGGCTTCCAGCGGGTTGTTGATCTCGTGCGCGATGATACCGGCGACGCGGCCCATGGCGGCCAGCTTTTCCGCTTCGCGCAGGGCCTCTTCGGCCTGGAGCTGGGTGGTGATGTCGCGCTGAATCTCGAGAACCGTATTTGCCTCGCGATCAAGCACTTTGTGCGTGGCCACCACGAGTTCCCGGCCCTCGCGGGTGTGCGTCATCAGGTTGCCTTCCCACGATTTCGCGGTGAGCAGAATCTGGTCCGTTTCCACCCTCGAGCCGGGGAAAACGGTCCGCAGCAGCTCGTGCAGATTCTGACCGTGGGCTTCCTGCCGGCTCCAGCCATACAGAGCTTCCGCGCCGGAGTTCCAGTAGCGAATCACCCCCTCCAGATCGCGGACGATGATGGCTTCCGTGGCCAGCTCCAGCAGCTCCGCCCGCTCCCGGTGGCGGGCATCGCTCTGCCGCAGCTCCTCAGTACGCTCTTCCACGCGCCGCTCCAGATCACGGTTCAGCCGTTCCAGCTGCCGGGTTTTCCGATGCAGCTCGACGAAGACGCTGATCTTGGCGCGCAGGACCTCCGGAATGACCGGAACGGAGATGTAATCGACGGCGCCGCGGCGGTAGCCGTTGATTTTGTCGGAATCCGTCAGGTGAACGCCGGAGATGAAGATGATCGCCGTGCGGTTGAACCGTGGATGCTCGCGGATCATGTCCGCCAGCTCGAAGCCGTCCAGATCCGGCATGCTCACATCCATCAGCACGACGGCAATGTCGTTCTTCAGCAGGATGTTCAGCGCCTCGCGGGCGGAAGTTGCCTTGATGAGGTTCTCGCCCAGATCGCCGAGGATCACCTCGTAGCTCAGCAGCTTCGAGGGCTGATCGTCCACCATCAGGATGTTGACCTTTTCATCGGCTGTCATTGTTGTCTCCGGGCCCATGTGAAATTCCTACCTGTGCAGCCACATGCGCAGCGCGGAGAGCAGTTGCTCCGTATTCACCGGCTTGGCAAGATATTCTGACGCGCCCGCTTCCAGGCATTTCTCGCGGTCGCCCTTCATGGCCTTGGCGGTCAGGGCAATGATCGGCAGCCGCCGCAGCGAGGCGTTCTGCCGGATCACCTGCATCGTTTCGTATCCGTCCATCTCCGGCATCATGATATCCATCAGCACGATGGCCAGGTCAGGCGTGGACTCGATGGTGGCAATCGCTTCGCGCCCTGTGCCCGCCGTCAGCACCGACATGCCGCGCCGCTCCAGCACGCTGGACAAAGCAAAAATGTTGCGCACATCGTCGTCGACAATCAGCACTTTACGCCCGAACAGCGCCTCGTCGGACTGATGCAGCCGATCAAGCATGCGCTGCTTCTCCGGCGGCAGCTTACTGACGACCCGATGCAGGAACAGCGCCGTTTCGTCCAGCAGCCGCTCCGGCGACTCCACGTCTTTCACGACCACGCTGCGCGCCAGCATATGCAGCCGGGAGTCTTCCTCCGGGGTCAGCTCGCGCCCGGTAAAGACCACCACGGGCAGATCCCGGAGCCGATCATGGTCGCGGAGCTGATCCAGCACCTCGAATCCCGACATGTCCGGCAGCCGCAGGTCGAGAACCGCGCAGTCGTAGCTGTTCTGCTCCAGCTGCTGGAGCGCGGCAGCGCCTGAATCCACCGTATCGATGTCGATGTCGTCATGCCAAAGCAGCTCGCGAATGCTCATCTGCTCGGCGGGATTGTCCTCGATGACCAGCAGCCGCTTGCGGCGCGGCTGCGAATATTCGCGAATACGCGTTAAGGCCGCTTCCAGATCCTCGGTCGACGCCGGCTTGGTCACGTACGCGAATGCGCCGCGGGCCAGGCCGTGCCGCCGATCGTCGTCCAGCGTGAGCATCTGCACCGGGATGTGCCGGGTCCGCGGATCCTGCTTCAGGTGGTTGAGCACCGTCCAGCCCAGCATGTCGGGCAGGAAGACATCCAGAGAGATGGCGCTGGGATTGAACTCGCGCGCCAGCGCCAGAGCTTCGGCTCCGGTGCTGGCCGCCAGCACTTTGAATCCCCTGTCATGCGAGAGATCGGCAATCACTCGGGCAAAATGCGGATCGTCCTCGACGATCAGGAGGATGGAATCGCCCTCCTCGATGCTTTCCCGGTCATCCTCGATTCCGGCTTCCTGTTCGGCAACGGCGACGCTCGGGATAGCCAGCAGCGCTGACGGCACAGAGGACGCGCTGTTTTTCTCCGGAGCCGGAGCCGCCGAGCCGACATAGGTTTGCGGCAGATACAGCGTGAAGGTGCTGCCCTTGCTGGGCGTGCTGCGCAGCTGAATCTCTCCGCCCAGCAGGCTCGCCAGTTCGCGGCTGATGGCCAGGCC
>JASHRH010000295.1 GCA_030037475.1 Acidobacteriaceae bacterium | reverse complement strand
AAGGACGCCGCCGCGCTGATCAGGGCCGCGCATGATCACGGCGCGCAATTGCGCGTCGTCGAAACGGTTGTCGCCGTGAACGAACAGCGCAAACGCGCCATGGCGCGCAAGGTGATGGCGGCGCTCGACGGTTCGATCCGGGGCAAGACGATCGCGGTGCTGGGTCTCACTTTCAAGCCGAACACCGACGATATGCGTGATTCGCCGGCGGTCCCGCTGATCACCGCGCTCCATGATCTCGGCGCCAAGATTCGCACCTACGATCCGGCCGGCATGGAACAGGCCAAGCCGCATCTGCCCGACGTGATCTACTGCACCAGCGCCTATGCCGCCGCCGAGGGTGCCGAAGCCGTGGTGATCGCGACCGAATGGGAACAGTTCCGCGCGCTCGATCTCGATCGACTCCGAAGCGTGATGACGCGGCCGGTGATTGTCGATCTGCATAACGTCTATCGTGCAGAGGAGACGCGGCGGGCAAGCTTCCGCTATCTCGGCATCGGAGGGGCCGGCGTTGAATGAGGTGCGGACAGTGCCGGTGGTTCCGTCGCCCGTGAACACCATGCGCTCCGACGTCATCGCGAATCCGCCGAGTCATTCCTTGCGAGACAACTCGCGTCGATCAAGTCAATTCCGATAAAGCTTCCAGGTCTCCTCCAGCATGCGGGCGAGCCCGAACCGCCGCTCGACAAATGCAGGGCCGTGCGTCTTGACCCGCGCTTGCCAGGCCGGATCGTCGAGAACGGCCGTCACCTGCCGGGCCAATTCGTTGGCGTCGGCGCCGGCAATCACCCGACCCGTCAGGTCGTCCGCAACAGCCTCGCGCACGCCGCCGGCATCCGTCGCCACGGTCGGAATGCCGAGAAGCGTGGCCTCGAGAACCACGTTCGGCGTTCCTTCGATTTTCGAGGTCAGCAGGAAAACGTCGAACAGCGACAGGCCCAAGCTCGAATCCTCGATGTTGCCCGGCAGGTGAAGGCGGCCAGCGAACCCATGACGCTTGGCGGTTGCGTGGGCCTGTGTCTTCAGCGGCCCTTCGCCGAAGATGACAAAATGGCAGTCCGTGCGCTGCTTGCTCAGGTGCGCCGCAGTCTTGATCCAAAGAAGCGGCCGCTTCTCTGCAGTGAAGCGGAAAATGGAACCGACGATCTTCGCATCGGCCGGAATCTCGAGCTCGGCGCGAAGCGCGGCCGTTCTGTGCGGAGCCGGCCGAACGCTCGCGTGCGTATCGATGCCGTTACGCCTGATCACGAAACGGCCGACCGGCAGGTCCAGCCAACGCGCGTAATCGTGCGCGCCGGCCTCGCTGTTGCTGGTCATGACGATTGGAGCGCAGGATGCAAGCTCGCGATAGCCGTGAGACATGTAAGCCCGGAAATAGGCAAAATTGGTGGGAGCAAGACTGCGGCATGAGACGAGAATTCGCGGCACGCCGACGAGCCAGGCGCCATAACCCGCCGCGACATTGGTCGAGTCCTGCCAGGCGTGAACGACCGAAGGCTTGAGGCTCGCGAACTCGGCCGCAAAGCGCAGCACGTCGATCTGAACATCCGGCGGCATCCATGCCGTTGCCGCTTGCATCCGGGCGCAGTCCGCGGCCGATATCCTCGACCGCAGGATAGCGAGCGCCGCGGCGGCCGGTTTGACGTTGCGAATAAAGCCGGGGAAACCCGTCAGCGCCGGGAGAAAAAAATCCAGCTCCGGGTCTTGGTGCAAACTCAGGCACAGGAGGCCAGCCGAATGATTTTGCTGCGCCAGGCCCCATAAGGTGTTGACCACCTGGCGCTCTGTGCCGCCCGGCGCCAAGGCGTTGTTGGCCAGTATGATCGGTCCGGCGGCGAATTCAGCGGCACGGAAGATCGGTTTCCAGTCGGCGAGCGCGATGGTGCGGGTATCAAACCGCCACTGCGTCCTCGGGGCCAGCATGGAATCCGCGGCCCTTGCCAATCGGGCGAGCGGCCGCTTGACCGGCCTCGGCAAAACGCGTCGCGCCGTATCCAGGCTCTGCCGAAATAGGCCGAACAGGCCGAGAAGCAGCGGCCCCTGTCGCGGCGGCTGGCGGGACGTTGTCATGGATGCAGCCGCGAATGCATGGCGCCCCACGCCGCTCATGTGCTCGGCGATGCAACCCGAGCCCGCGGCATTTCGGTCTGGACATGCGATCCGCAGGCCGGGTGCGCTGCTTCCCCAGCGGTGGGCGTGCCATAGCCGTAGGCCGTCCAGGTTTCCTCGATCATTCTGGCCAGCCCGAATCGGGCGCCAACGAATTCGGGCCCTCGGTGTCGCACGCTCTCGCGCAAGGGCCGGTCGGTGAACAGGCGATGCACGCATTGCGCTAACGCCTCTGCGGAGTCGTCTTTCACGATCCAGCCGGTCACGTCCGGCGCGACGGCTTCAGCAGTCCCCCCGGCATTTGTCGCCACGACCGGCGTTCCGACCGATTGCGCTTCAAGAACAACGTTAGGAATTCCCTCGCCGAAGGATGTGAGCATGAACACGTCCATCATGGAAAGCACCGACAGCACGTCATTCGTCACTCCCGAGATGACAAAACGGTCGGCAAGGCCGTGCGCGGTTATGCGCGCTTGCATCTCGGATTGCATGCCGCCTTGGCCGAAGAGAATAAAGTAGGCGTTGGTAATTTGCCGGGCGATCACCTTCGCCGCGTCGATCCACAGGAGCGGCCGCTTTTCGGCGGCAAAGCGAAATACACCGCCGACCACAAAAGCATTTTCAGGAATGCCGTAGGACGAACGAAGCCTTGCCGCCTCGGGGCCGGTTAGTCGCGCGCGCGATCCCAATTCGATTCCGTTGTAAATGACCTGGATTCGCTCTGGAGAAATGCCGATCCAATCGGCATAGTCGCGCGCGCCGGCCATGCTGTTGTTGAGAAAAGTGACATTCGGACACCGCGCCAGCGCTTTGTAGGCCGGGTCCATGTAGGTCGCATAGAGCGCGAAATGGCTCGGATTCAGATTGCGTCCGGAAATGAGAACATTCGGAACACCGGCCAACGCCGCGGCGAGGCCGGCACGAATGTTGCTCCAGTCAAGCCAGGCATGAACGACTTCCGGCCGCAACTCCATGAACTCCCAATACAGGTTGGCGATATCCGCAACCAATCCACTGTGCAAGGCCGGTGCCATCTCGGCCAGCCGCATCGGCAGGCGCCGTCGCTCGCCGGGACTGATGCGCGACCTGATCTGTCGCGCCTTTCCGCCCGCCGCCTCCACGTAAGGCAGGTGGAAGTCGTAGCGGTTCGGATGATTGCGTGCGAGGTGATCGCACAACAGGCACACGCTTTCGACCGGCTTTGAAACCAGCCCCGCCATGGTGTAGGCAACTTGGCGCTCGGCCCCGCCCGGCCGCAGACTGCCGCAGACCAAGACGATCCGCCGCGGGATTGCCCTGTAGGCTGCCGTGCCCGCCGGCAAGGGCTCCATGCCAGCCGGTAACGGCTGCCTCAGCATATGTCGGAAGACGCGATCAAGGCTCCATCCGGCCAAGCTGAGCTTACCCTTCGCCTTGACGGCAAGCCACGTGAAGCTGGGACCAAGGTACAGAATGGCGCGGGCGAGGCGCCGGCGTATTCGATAGAGTGAAATGGCACGACGATAGCGGGTGCTTTGATTGAACATGTGATCGAACATGTGAAAAATGCGAGCGAGGCTACGCTTGATCGCGCGCAGCGATTCCAGCGGAACGCCGAGCCAGAAATAGGCGCAGCGCGCTCGCAGTACGCGGGTGTCTCCGCGGGCGGCCGTCAGCAGCATCGGAAGCGTGATGAGCCGCCACTGCCCGATGAAATAGACGCGCCGGCTTGTTGCCGGCAACGACCACCCGGTGTCCCAATAGCGTCCCACCCGCGGATCATTGAGCAGGCGCTCGGGCAGGGAGCTTTCGTGCTGCGCGTCCTTGGTCACGATTCCCGCCACCTGCGCGTCCACCAGGTAAGCGTCGATCTTCTCCACCGGCAGGCTGTAGGCAAAGGCCAGCGTGATCGGATTATCTGCGTCTGCTTTGCTGTGAAGCAACGCTTCGGCCGCAATCACATCCGGATGGTGGTCGGGTTCAAGCTCCCAAACAAAGCGAAGCCGCTTTAGCCAGCGCAGCGGCGCGCCGCCTAGGCGGCGAATGAAGGAAATGATCAAATCCGCACGTCCGACCAATAGCGTCGATCCAGTCTGAATTCTTCTCTGAACGCCCTAGCTCGCTAGAGTTGCGCCGCTCCCCAGGAGATGTGCGCCGCCGAGCAGGACCTTGCAGTGATGGCGTCGGCATTGTCTTTGCTCGCAATGACGATGAGGCCGCCCCGGCTCGAAGGGTATGGCTGGTAGCAGTTCCGTGGCCGGTTTGCCAAGATCCGACGGCTTTGGCACGGGAAGCGACGCGAGTTCACCCTCGTTGCGCAGTGCTTCGGTTGGAGTCATCGCGGTCTCAGCGCATAGATTCGTTGATTCCGCTGCGCGTCGCTTCCATCGGATGTTGAGAAATAGACCGATCGGGCGCCAACATGGTATCGGCCGTTCCCGTGCCGTCGAATTTCGTCGTGCAAAGTGCCCCCGGGCCCCAACCTATGATCGTCCTCCCACAGGCTGAAGGCGGACGCATTCAATCCCGGTGGAATGATTGCAATGTAGCAATGGCCGCTTTCCTTCCTTATTTCCTCGATCCTGATCTCGCCCGCCTGATCGAATACGAGACCGCCATTGGCGCCGCGCCCATCGACATAATCCACCGCTTTGCGTTCGCCGGCCAGTTTCGGGGCAAAGAACTTCATGCATCCTTCGCAATTCGGCAGCGGATAGGGGCCAGTCGCGTCGCGACCCAGCGATGCGCGGATTTTGTTGTAATTGATGCCGAGCCAAGCGTCCGCGAAGCTCTCGACCGACGTCGCATAACCGAGCGGCACGTCCTGCGACCGGCAGCAGGCTGCGATCTGGCCCTCCAAACCTATCTCGACGTAATCACGGGGAGCGGTGCAGGACAAAAGCGGATCGGCTTGTGGGTTGTCATTTTCCGTGGGAAAGTTCCAGGAGCCGATGATGAATTCCGCATGAATTGCCGCTTTCTCCAACGAAGCGGGTTCGTATTGTCCGAGAGTTGGTGCTTCCAAATTAAGGCATTCTGACTCGAACAAGATTCTGACCGGATCATGGTTGCGCGCGCTCCATACC